>DATLNN010000205.1:0-15167 GCA_035536695.1 Pyrinomonadaceae bacterium
AGCGCGTCGGTGTGGCGCTCTGCAGGGACACCTGCTGTGTCCAGGAGATCGGTTAACAATTGGCGGTGATTTAGGCGAATAGTGAAATCGGTGAAGCCGAGGCGTTTTAGTATTTCGCTGACGGCGGAGATCTGCTCCGCCTCGACTGTCATTGAGCTTGAACCGATCGAGTCGACGTCACACTGATAAAACTCGCGGTAGCGGCCACGCGCCGGGCGGTCGGCGCGCCAAACGGGCTGTGTTTGATAGCGTTTGAAGAATTTAGGGAGCTTGTCGCGATTGTTGGCGACGACGCGGGCTAGCGGGACCGTCAGGTCGTATCTTAGTGCCAGATCCGCAAGGTCGCCCCTGCCCTCACTCATCTGAAGCCCAGCCTCCAATTTTTCGCCGCGTTTTAGGACCTTATAGATGAGCTGGTTGCCCTCTTCGCCGTATTTGCCCATCAAGGTTTCGAGGTTTTCGAGGGCGGGTGTTTCAAGGGGTTCGTAGCCGTAGGCTTCGTACGTTTCCTTGATGATGCCGATCACGTACTCACGCCTGCGCACGTCAGCAGGGAGCAGATCGCGCATTCCGCGGGCTGGTTTGGTCGATGTCATGGATTAATTTTAGCCACGAATTACGCGAATAGCACGAATGGACCTCTTATTCGTGTTATTCGTGCAATTCGTGGCTAAGACTTGTAATTAGCTTTCAACTCAACGTAGTTTCTCCACGAGCGGTCGAGGTTCGCCAGTTCGTCGTCAGTAAGCTCGCGTTTTACGCGGCCGGGCGAGCCGAGAACGAGTGAGCGAGGCGGGATCTGCGTTCCAGGCGTCAGCAGAGTACCGGCCGCGACGAGCGATCGGGTGCCGACGTGTACGCCGTCCAAGAGAATGGCGCCGATCCCGATCAGGCAGCCGCTCTCGATGTGACATCCGTGCAGGACGACGCGATGGCCGACAGTGATCTCGTCTTCGAGGACGGTCGGATGTGTCCGTGAGCTCACGTGGATGACGGTAAGGTCCTGGATATTCGTTCTCGCGCCGATGCGGATGTAATTGACATCGCCCCGAAGGATGGAGCCGAACCAGACGCTCGAGTCCTCGCCGATCTCTACATCACCGATGACGACAGCATCGTCGGCAACGAATACTGTTGGGTGAATTCTCGGCCGGATGCCGTTGAATGGTTTGAGCATTGTTTGATATCGAAGAGCGGGGGCGAGCCCGCCTTCCTGACTGTTCCAGCTGATCTTGTAATGATCCGCCAAACAATTTCTGATTTAACCGAGGACGCAGCCCGGTGGATCATTTCCGTGTCAACCGCCGCGAGATATTGCCGACGATCTGTTCGAGCTCGGTGATCCGCAAGAGTTTTGCCGCCACGACAAAGACGATCCCAGCCGCGGCGATCGGCACCAGCGCCTTGATGAGGCGCACCATATATGAACTATCAACAAGATAGCTGTCGAGCACCCGATAGATGAGATAGCCCGCGGCCGACATGGCGGCCGAGGCAATGATCATGCGCACGAGCGACGAAATGATGCCTCGACCGTTAATGCGGTTGATGCGTCGGCGCATTAAAAATGTCAGAGCGAAGAAATTGACCAGCGCCACGGTCGAGGTAGCCAGTGCAACGCCGACATGGCCAAAACCGTTAGGGCGATCGGCGGTAACACCCACACCTGAGAGCAGGTACATCATGCCAAAGCTCGTCGGGGCATGAACGGCGATCGACGCCAGGCTGACCCACATCGGCGTGCGAGCGTCGTCGAGGGCGTAGAATGAAGGCGATAGCACCTTGATGGCTGCGTAGCCGGCCAAACCGACGGAGTATGCCGCCAGCGCCCACGCCGTCATATCCGTGTCGTGAGCTTTGAATCGCCCGCCTTGGTAGATCAGGGCAATGATCGGTTCGCCGAGTACGATCAGTCCGCATGCCGCCGGAACGGTGAGCAGGAAGACCAGTTTGAGCGCATCGGCGAGAGTATCGCGGAATTTGGCAATATTGTCCTCCGACGCCAGACGCGAGAGGGCCGGGATTGCCGCCGTTCCGATCGCGACGCCAAATACACCGATAGGGAACTGCATAAGGCGGAAGGCGTAACTCAGCCACGACTGACCGCCGTCGATGCCCGACACTACGACGACATCGACCAGGACCTTGACCTGGACGGCCGAGGTTCCGATAATGGCCGGCCCCATGAGGCGCATGATGCGTTTGACACCCGGGTCGGTGAAACTGAGGATCGGCGAGAAGCGGAATCCAACGCCGAGCAGTGAGGGGACCTGTATCAAAAGCTGTGCGGCACCGCCGATCAGGGTGCCGATCGCCATTCCGATTATGGCCCATTGTGCCGCCGGGCTCGGCGCGGCGATATCGTCGAATGACATCTCCCATCCGCCGCCGCTTAGCCAGTACGCGAATCCCAGGCCGAAACCGATCGAACAGATATTGAACGCGGTCGAGGCCGAGGCGGGAATGCCAAATCGCCCCTTCGTATTCAGCACGCCCATCGCTAAGGCCGCAAGTGAGACCAACAGGATGAACGGGAACATTATCTGCGCGAGGGTGACAGCCAGTGCCGCCTTTTCGGGCGGGAACCGGTAAGCGATCAGCGGGATAACGTACGGCGCGATCAGGATGCCGATGACGGTAATGACGCTCATGACGACCGCCAACACGTTAAAGATCAGGCTGGCCAGCCGCCACGCTTCGATCTCGTTCTTTCGTATCTGATAGTCGGTAAAGACCTTGACGAAGGCGGCGGACAGCGCTCCCTCGGCAAACAGGTCGCGCAGGATATTCGGGACCTTGAACGCAACGACAAATGCGTCGTAGAGAAAACCCGCACCAAAAAAGCGTGCGAAAACCGTTTCGCGAATCAGGCCGAGAACGCGCGAGAACATCACGGCTATCGAGACGATACCCGCCGAGCGCGCCACGCTCGGGCGTTTTGAGGAGGCATCGTCACCCGCCGCCGCTATTTCGGATGCGGCTGGGTCGGCGAGGGCCTCGGGAGACTCGGCGTCGGGATATTCTTTTTCGTTATCGGGCATCGGTCAAGCGGGAATTATCTCACGCGGGGCATGAAAAGTCAGAATTTTACAGGCCGTCGATAATGTCTTTTCTTTGCGTTCTTTGCGTCTTCGCGTGAAGCACCTAACGCCTAGGAGGGTTCACGCAAAGTCGCAAAGACCGCAAAGCATTCCACGATACCTGGGCTCTTCACAGCCCGCTTGACCCATGGAGAAGAAAAAGGGCGGCCCCTTAGGCCGCCCGCAAACGAGTAGAAATTCTAGATACCGTTAGACTCCAGGCATAGCTTTCTTTAACGGCTTAAGCAATATCGCAAGTACTACAGCCATAAACAGGGCCATGCAGGCGAGGACGAGGAAAAATGTCGACTGCAGCCAGATGTCCCAAAAGATGCCGATCTGGGTCAGCTTGTTTCCGATGGCGGTGGCGACAAACCAACCTCCCATCATCAAGCCTCGGATACTTATCGGAGCCACCTTAGACACCAGCGAAAGACCCATCGGAGACAGCATCAATTCGCCGAGCGTAACTATCGCGTACGCAAGTATGAGCCAGAATGGCGAAACGCGGAACAGATGAGCGTTTTGGAGTATCGCCTCGCGGTTGACGTTGCCCGCACCTGGCGACACAGCATTGACAGCCGCGATCAACTGGTCCTGACCGGACTGCCTGATGCCAGTTGCCTCATCGGTTTTTGGTGAAAACTTGACGCCGTAGAGCGCGTTTTTACCGTCCGCGGTCTTGGCGTTCTGAATCTTGTCGAGCGCATCCTTGGACATACCAGCCATGCCCAGATTGGTAAGGACACGCTCATTGATGCGAAATTCACCGTTCGTCAGCTGCTCGGGCGACCGTACTGATTTTTCTCCAATGCTCGCGCCGAGCCACAGAGCCAGGAATGAAATTCCGGTCAGGGTCATTCCGATCGCCATCTTTGTCGGCGTCGATGGCTCCTTGCCTCGTTTATCCAGGAAACCCCACAGCCAAACCAGCGGGAATGTGAATGCAACAACAAAGAAGGCATTTATCGAGGTCGAAATAACGCCGGAAACGTCCCAGTCCGTGTTGTCGTCGGCAAAATAAGTGAGTGTCGAGCCATTCTGATGGAACACCATCCAAAAGACAATGACGATGGCAAAGATGACGATAAGAGCCGCAACGCGTTTCCAGTTCGGAACGGCATCCATAACGGCGCTTCGCCCGGCGTCGCCGCCCGCACCGCGGTTTCGTTCGCCCTCGTCCTGATGACTAATGCCATGCGGCGGGGCGTCAACCGCGGTCGCCGCTGTATCCGCGGCTTGGTCGGGATCCGCGATTGGGCCCCCGCCGCGCGCTGCTACTCGGGCGGCATGTTTAGCATCCGCCTGCTGAACCAGACCCTTCCAGTACCAGAGTATTCCCACCGAGATGAGCATTCCGAAAGCCGCTACGGCAAATGCCGGGTGGAATCCAAAATTCGCCCTAACGATCTCCATCGTCACCGGTGCAAAGAACGCTCCAATGTTGATGCCCATGTAGAAAATGTTATAGGCGCGATCTTTGAGGTGGCTGCCCTCGGGATAAAGGTTGCCGACCATTGTCGAGACATTCGGTTTAAAGAAACCGTTGCCGATGACAAGACATGTCAACGCCAAGTACACCGCCCAGAGCGCCGGGATCGAAAGCAGCCCGTGACCGGCCATAAAGAAGAAGCCGCCGATCATGACCGCCTTGCGGTAGCCTGTTATCCTATCCGCGATAAGTCCACCGATCAGAGGGCTGGCGTAGACGAACATCAAATAGTTGGCGTAAAGCGTTGTTGCCTCCGCAGCCGTCCAGCCGAACCCTTCGGTCGGGTCGCGAAGATACAAAGTAAAAAGCGCCAGCATCGAGTAGAAGCTGAACCGCTCCCACATCTCCGTCGCGAAAAGAACGTATAGTCCTTTCGGGTGTTTGCGCACGTCGCCTGTCAAAGGCACGTCTTCGACTGTCCCAACATTTGCGTTCATCGATTATTATTCGACCCCCTTTTTAATTTTTGGAAGAGTTAGGCAAAATATAGCAGATAAACTATTTAAGCCAAAGAGGAAATATGTGTAAACAATACTTCACCTTGGGGTTTGCCTTTGCGGCTATGATGTCGCTTTCGTTCTCGACGGATGCCCAAACCCGCGCCAGCGTATCAGCCGCTGAGGTCAACGGGACGTTTCGGATGAATTTCAAGGGCAAGTTCAAAGACGCTTCAAACGACATCAAGATCCTCGCTCTCGGCCGTGGGAAAATACGCGTTGCCATGGATCTTCTTTATCCCTATACCCTAAGCGGCGGCGAGAGGACCGCGAACCTGGGCGAACTTGACGGCGAGGCCTCGATCGCCGGTGACACGGCTGTATTCGAATCGAACGAATTTGGGAACTGCAGGATCACGATAAGATTCGTCAGACCCGGAACGATAAAGGTGATCCAGGATGCCCCGGTCGGCAATTGCGGATTTGGCCATAACGTCTCAGCTGGAGGAACTTATCGAAAAGTGAGTGCCAGGAAGCCGACGTTCGGTGCGTCGAAATGAATGTAGGCAGTCAACGTTATCGTTCGCCCATTACGCTTTCGCGCCTAGCGATGGCTGGGGTCGGTTTGGTTGGCGTTATCGAGCTATTGGCGGCTCTCGTCGGTCTAATTCAGATCTTGGATCCGGCTCGGGCGATACATCTCGATGACGGAAGTTCCTTCTCTCTTTGGCTGATGCTCCAGTCGCTGATCGCCGTAGTTAGCCTTGCCACCTTCCTTCCCGCGATTGTGTTGTTTCTCGTATGGCTGCATCGTACTTACACGAACCTCCCCGCGCTCCGTTCAGATAGTACCGAGTTTACCGCTGGATGGGCGATCGGTTGGTGGTTTATACCATTTGCGAACCTGGTTAAGCCTTATCAGGTGGTGCGGAACGTCTGGGCGGAAAGTGATCCGGATCTGGAGCTCGAGTCGGGCTTTCTTACCTCGGTACAGGCAGGTGCGCCAGGTTTTATGATGGTTTGGTGGGCTTTCTGGATCCTTTCGAACATTGCCTCGAACATAACCGGGAATTTGTTTGACCCCACCGATATGCGGACAGTTGTACTCAGTGGTTATCTCTTTATCGCTGCCGGAATACTTCGCGCTATCGCCTCCGTGTTTGCAATCAAAGTGATCCACGCCATCACAACACGTCAAGAGCAGCGATTTGCACGTCTTGGTCATGGGGGTATCGGAGCGGACCATAGCGTAAATTGGTCATAGACCGCCACTATTTGCGGAGAGACAGAGATTTCATTTAGAATTACGTGCGTATGCCCTTGTAGCTCAACGGTAGAGCGCGCGGCTCATAATCGCTCGGTTGCAGGTTCGAATCCTGCCGAGGGCATATCTCATCCGCCTTTCCAGCACCTAACTGATGAAAGTTCTAGCCTCGGTTCTGCTTTCGGCTGTTGCAGTGCTTTCTGTATTTACCCAACAAACCGAGGAAGACCGAAACGCGAATCGGCCTGTTAAACCATTCCGTATCATAGGCAATGTATATTACGTCGGGGCCTCAGAGGTTACATCGTTCCTGATAACTACACCCAAAGGGCATCTCCTGATCGACAGCGGTTTCGCCGAGACAGTGCCGCAGATCAGGGAGAATCTAATAACGCTTGGTTTCAAGCTTGACGATGTTAAGGTGCTTCTCAACACCCAAGCCCATTACGACCATGCGGGCGGATTGGCAGAGCTTAAGCGCCTGACCAAAGCGAAATTGATAGCGAGCGTTCGCGACGCCAATGCCCTGGCGAAAGGCGGGCGTGACGATTTCACCTGGGGGGACCGGTTTGCGTACGAACCGGTAACGGTTGACAAGGTTGTGACTACAAATTCACAGCTAAAATTCGGCGGCATTACGCTGACGGCCATCCTGACGCCAGGTCACACAAAGGGCTGTACGATGTGGGTGCTCGACGTCAAGGAAAAGGGCCGCCGGTACCGAGTCGCGTTTGTCGGAAGCACGTCAAGCCCGGGCTATAAGCTGCTGGAAAACGAGAAATATCCGACGATCGTCGCCGATTATGAAATGACGTTCTCCCTGATGAAAATGATCACGCCCGACATCTTCCTGGCATCGCATGGTTCATTCTTTAACCTGCTTGAAAAGGCCGAGGCCATTCGAAACAACCCGTCGCGCAATCCGTTTCTCGACCGCGAAGGGTATAAGGCCTTCGTGCGCGATTCGCACAAAGCGTTTCGTGAGAAGTTGGCTGCCGAGAAGAAAGCGAAAGCCAGCATGCCCAAGCCGCGACCTCGCACGGCACCTCTATAGAAGAAGCGATCTGCGACCATGCCCAGCTAACCTTCCGATGGAACTCTGCGCGTTCAAAATGAAAATGTATAAGACACGCCTGGATTCGTTCCCCGAATCATCAGGAATGTCAGGCTGTGCGTATCGTTGAACGTGTAGGTCAAGGTGGGATGCACCTTTACACCGTCAAACTGGATCAATGACGAAAAGTTTTTCGGCAGACGGATGCTCATGCCGCCGATCGCCCGTATGCGGTCTTCGTGCGTACCATAAACCACGCCTCCATAAGGCGCGATCGGCAGGCCGGTCCAATTCTCGAGGTCTTTGCTCGCGGTGAGGTAAACGGACGTTCCGCTCGGAGTGCCGATCCTGTCGGAGCTAATACCGAAAATGACCGCTGGACGGTTTGCTGTCTCGGTGACCGGGATCAGCGTGAGCAGCGGATGAACCTCACCGACCTTCGGATTGTATTCAACGCCGAAATGCACACGGGGGTGCCAGCGATAAACGAGGGTCGAGCGCAGCACGGCCCGGTTTACCTGGCCGGGTAAAACGCGCGCGCCGAAAGTGAATTTTTTTACGTTATCGGCCGTCCCCCGGACGGCCTGGCCTTCACCCGGTCAGACAGGTCAGGCAGGAACGAGCGACACGTTTTTCTGTTGCGGAGCCGTCGCCCGGGCTGACTTCGTCGCCTCGGCTACCTTTGGAAGCAGGATCTTATCGAGTTCCTTTCGCAACTCGACAGGTTTGATAATTCCGATCTCGCGCCAGACGATCTTGCCGTTTTTGTCGATGATTACGGTCGCTGGCAGCACCGTGCCCAATCCGAAACGAGACATATCATCGGTCGATGCTCCAACCCACACCGGAAAGTTCACCTTAAACTCACGAATAAATTTGAGTACCTTGGCCGATTCAGCAGCCGCATCGCCTGCGGCCCCGATTACCTGGACGCCTAGCGGTGCATAGTCGTTCTGGATAGCCGACAGGTCCGGCATTTCCTTCTTGCACGGCTCGCACCAGGTGGCCCAGAAATTCAACACGATAACGCGGCCGCGGTATCCGGCAAGGCTTTGATCGCTGCCGGTCAAGTCCTTCAGGCCCAGCACGGCGTCGTCCGAGACAAGCGGCGGCAGTTTGACCTTTTCGCTTAAGACCTTTAATGAGTTGACCTTGATGAATTGCTTGTCCTTTTCGGTCCGCAGCGTGCCCTCGACCTCGACCATAGCCGGGACGATCTCAAGGAAATCCTTTCCCTTTGGCTTATATACGCCCGGTTCGAGCGTATAGAGCGTGAAACCTTTAGCGTCCTCGACAGCAAGAGACTGCGGAACGCCTTCGTCGGAACATTCCGCCGCGCATTTGAGATCGGCAGCGTTGCCGTACGGAGTTTTCTTCCGGTCGGGCGCTTCCAGCCAACAAACCGAACAGACGACCTGGCCTTTGAGCTTGACAGCCTTTGAGGACGATTGGGCGCTGATACCGAGGCCCAAGATCAGAATTGCGAAAATGCCGATCGCCGCGGCGTTTATGTTGTTCATTACTTTTTGTGCAGACATTTGTACCGGAGATCCCCGAAGGACCTCCGGTACATATTGAGAAAGGAATTAGAGAGTGTCAGCAACGTGCTTTTCCTTCTCCTTGCTACAGCAGGGGCAACCGCAGCCCGTGCCATCGGAATCCCCTTTTGCGTGCTTCATTGCGTCCGTCTTCGCATGCTTCATGGAATCCGCTTTCGCATGTTTCATCTCGCCTGTCATGCCTGCCTTGTCCATCATCGGGCATGATTCGGGATGCTCTGCCTTTACCATTGTCGCCGACGCCTCGCCCTTTTTCTTCATCGGGCACGATTCGGCTCCCTCTTTGCAGCAACCGCAATTGTCACAGCAGGATTCCGCTGACTGGCTCGCGACCGCATCCTGTGTCTTCATCGGACAAGAATCGTTACTGCAGCAGCACGCTGCGGCGGTTTCGTTGGTGACGCTTGTTTGCGTATAAGCGAAGGCCGCGATCGCAAGTCCCATGACCATCAACGCAGCTATCGCCAAAACGATATTCTTTTTCATTTTATTACTCCTAAGATCTATAAAACCTAAAATACCAGTCTTGCCAAGGCGCAGTAGTTGCGCACTCGACACTTCGAAGAATGAGATCAGGTAGGTGCTCTTTAGATCCGGAGGGCCCGGTTGATGAGATAACTGCCTTGCTTATTCGGATGGTGCCCAGCACATCCGAAGCTGTGTCTAGCCCGCGTCGTGACGGTTAGAATTTCGTGTCTGAACGCCGCCGGACGTCGGACAATTGCTACCAGCTGCTTTTGGTCGCGTTCGATCTTTCTGGCCTTGTCAAAAACCAGTGGAATGAACCCGCAGCAATCAAAACATCCTTCGTCCGAAGGGGATGCAATGTCGCCGGCCGTATGCTCGACGGGAGCTTTGTCACAGTGCGAGGAAAGTTGTGCTGAATGATCGGACTCTATCGGCGGAGCGGCGGCATTCATCTCCGCACAGCAAAAGAGAAACATGACCCCACTTAACCAGACGGACATGAAGCCGGCCGTGGATCTGATCGCGAGTTTTTTTGCTCCGCTTAAGTTCATCGATAGTTTCCGCGCACGCAGTATAGCACCAAATTATCTAGACGTTAAAGCGAAAATTAACGATGTCACCTTCCCGCATTATATAGTCCTTGCCCTCGAGCCGCACAAGGCCTTTCTCCTTGGCGGCATTCATTGAACCGGCCGATGTAATGTCGTTATAACTGACTATCTCGGCCCGGATGAAACCGCGTTCGATATCGGTGTGTATCTCGCCCGCCGCTTTCGGTGCCTTAGTGCCGACCGGGATCGTCCAGGCACGGACCTCCTTTTCGCCCGCGGTTAGGAACGACATCAGGCCAAGCATTTTATAGGCGGATTTGATCAGGCGATCGACGCCGCTGGAGGCGAGGCCGAGATCCTTTAGATATTCACCGCGTTCGGCTTCGTCGAGAGCCACCAGCTCGGCCTCTAGCTTGGCGCAGATGACGACCACCTCAGCTTTCTCGCTTGCAGCGTGAGCCTCAACCGCTTTGACATGCGGGTTTTCTCCGGGTGCGGCAAGAGTTTGCTCATCGACGTTGGCCGCGTAGATCGTCGGTTTCGTCGACAGAAAGAACCAGCCTTTTACTATCGCTCGTTCGTCGTCCGTCAAATCGGCGGCCCGGGCCGGGCGGCCTTCTTCGAGGACCGGTTGGATCTTGTCGAGTATCTCAAACTCGCGCTTAGCATCCTTGTCGCCGCTGGATTTGGCCGCCCGTGCCGCTTTATCCCGACGTTTCTCAGCCGAAGCAAGATCGGCGAGGGCCAGCTCTATCTGGATCGTTTCGATGTCGCGGATCGGATCGACCGAGCCCTCGACATGTATGATGTTCTCGTCCTCGAAACACCGGACGACCTGGATAACCGCGTCGGTTTCGCGTATGTTTGCGAGAAACTGATTCCCTAACCCTTCGCCTTTCGAGGCCCCGCGAACTAGCCCGGCGATATCGAGAAACTCGACCGTAGCCGGCACGACCTTCTGGGCTTTATTCATCATCTCTAGTACCGCCAGACGCTCATCTGGAACGGCAACGACACCTACGTTTGGCTCGATGGTCGCAAAGGGATAATTGGCCGCCAGCGCGGCTTCCTGTGCGGTCAGGGCATTAAAGAGTGTAGATTTTCCGACGTTGGGCAGCCCAACTATTCCTGCTTGCAGCATAAGGTGTAAAACCTGGCACGCGGCCAAAAGATGTAATTCTACACATTCGGTGCCTGTGTGTCAGTAGCCCGCACGTAAGTAAGGGCTACCCGCCCGAGAAAGTCCGTTTCGACCGCCGAGAGCGCTCGGTGTTTATTAAGCTGTCTCCCGGGCCGAGTGGCCCTTACTTACGTGCGGCTACCGACTAAGGGCTACTGAAACGAGGCTGGATAGACGGGTATGGCTGCCGGACGGTCGTCGTGGGCGGGAATCATGTGGATCTCAGGAAATCGTTGATGAATAGCGGCGACGCGGGCGATGTTCTCGCGAACCTGATCATCATTCTCGCGGACAATTCGGCGAGACAGCCACGGCCGTTCGGCGGGGATCGTTACGCCTTCGACCTGCCAGACCAAGTCGCCGAGCAGAGCGAAACGCTTACCTGAAGGAAGATTGACGAACGCCACTATCGAACCGGGTGTGTGCCCGGGCGATGGAACAATGACCACTGATCCATCGCCCCAAAAGTCATGGCTTTCGGGGAACCCGAGATACGGGCTGCTCTTAAATTCATATTGCTTATAGTTCACCGGCAGAAAGCTCCGGATGAGCTCGGTCATGGGCGATTTCTGGGCGATAAACGCGGTCTCTGCGTTATTCACCCAAACGGGAACGCCCGGCAGCGCATCGAGCCCGCTGACGTGGTCCCAGTGCGAATGGGTTAGGACAACGCCTGCAAGTTTTTCCAGCGCGTCGCCATTGGCTCTTAGTTGCTCGGCTGCGGAAGTTCCTTTCTTATATGTAGTTAGCGAACGCATCAGCGACGGCATCGCAACAGCGACATGTTCGTCCACGTTCCGGCCAAAGCCGGCGTCAAAGAGGAGATCGCCCTTTGGGTGAGAAACGAGATACGCTGTCATCGTAAATTCTCGTTTATCGTTGAAGCCGCCGCCGCGATAGGCAAAGAATGCGGTGCTTTCCATCGAACCAGTGGGCAAGGCGCTTATAGACATCTCCGCCGGGGGCGAGGCGGCAGGGAGGGATTCTAGAGCGAGAGGTGAGAACTCAACTTTGGCCGAGGTGAATGTAAAGAGCAGCACCCCCACGAGGACTGCTGTCAGCAGCACGAATGCAATTGCGATTTTTGCTAACCTCTTCAGTCCTCGCGCTCGCGTCCGCGACGACGTGGTACGTAGCCCCTGTCCGTCGCCCCGTGTCGCTGGCCTCGTATCCGTAGCCTTACTGCGGCAGATATGCGCTTAGTACTGGCCGGTCTGCGGCCAGGCCAAAACCCGTGCCCGAAAAGCCGCTCCCGCTTAGCTGCTGGTACCAGACGCCATCGGCCGCACGATATACCGCCATGTCGGTTTTGCCGTCCCCGTCGAAATCGCCCGGCGAGGGAATATCGCTTGCGATGCCAAATTGAAAGCCGGTAAATCCAGCCGTGCTTTGCAGCAGGTACCAGATGCCGTCGCGATAAACCGCCAGATCGTATTTCCCGTCGCCGTCGTAGTCACCCTGAGCGGGTTTATCGGACGAAATGCCAAAGGCCTCGCCTGTGACTGCGCCATTCGAGCTTCTGATCGCGTACCAGACGCCATTGGACGGCCGATAAACGGCGATATCTGCTCGCCCGTCGCCGTCGTAATCACCCGGCACCGGCTTGTCTCCGATCTGCCCAAATTGGATGAACGACGTGGTAGCCAAGCTGTCGCTGTTAGCGATATACCATGTGCCGTTTGACGGCCGAAAGACAGCGAGGTCTGTCTTGCCGTCACCGTTAAAATCTGCCGGGACGGGTATGTCGCCATTGGCACCCCATTGTTTCGCGGAGTACGTCCGCGCCTTTAACGACATATGCCAAATGCCTGCCGAGGGGCGGAAAACGGCATAGTCCGTCTTTCCGTCGCCATCATAGTCGCCCGGCGCGATAACGTCCGTTTCTGCGCCGAACGGCAATGCGCTAAATGTCGACGACACGCTGCTAAGCACGAACCACGTTCCACTCTCAGGCCGGAAAACACTAATGTCCGACTTGCCGTCGCCGTCGAAATCGGCGTTCTTGTTCTTTGCTATCGCGGGTCCAGCGACCGGGCCGTCGGAAATGTTGCCGTCGATATTAAATGTCACGCCGCCCCACGTTTCATTGTGCGGGGCCTGCCACTGCTTGATGCGCTGGTGATTGTTCCAGGCGTTTGTCGGGATCATTGGTGATGGCGCAGCGTAGGACCAGACCGTGGGATTATTGTCCCAGCGGGCCATCCAGATGGCGTCCATGCGGTGTGCGATCGGAATGCTCAGCCAATCTCCGACGGCGTTTGTCGGCGACCCGTATACGCCCGATTTGAAGCCCAGCTCGTGGATACGCTCGGTCCAGCCCTCGAGAAAAGCTTTTACCGGAGTCGAGCAGGCACCCGTGCCGGTCAGGTCGTCGTAGCGCTCCATGTCGTAATAGAGCACCGAGCCGGCGGTCAGCCCGAGCGCGATCGCGTCGGCGACCGCAATGTCCGCCTCGCCGCGGCCCTGGGTCCTTGCTGTCGCCGGGTCCGAACTGTGTTTGGACGAATTTGTCGAAACCGAACACGGCGCCTGGTAGCCGACAATGGTTGGGATCAATCCCCAGCCCATTGCCGACACCTGTTCAACCCATGCGGCGTTCAATTGGCCCTGCGAGCAACCGCGATTTCGCCCGCTCATATATATATTTGCATCGTAATGCGGTGAGTTATCCCACCACGTGCGCATCTGCGAAACGGGCGCGGCAGTGCATTTGTCAAAACCGCGATTCAGGCTGATCCGCGTCGACCCGCCCGGCGGTGGAGCCGCCGCTGTTTCTGTTATTAGGCGTGCTTTTTCCCGCTCAAGTCGCTCTTTTATGACCGGCGGCGTGACCTCACGACCGGCCTTATAGAGCCGCGTTTCCTGGATGCAGCCGCTCTTAAACCCGGCACAATAACCCTCGGTGCGCAGCGCCCAGCTGCCGTCGGTCAGCTTTTCATCGACGGCGTTGTCCTCTGTCTTTAGAACGACCCAGTCCGACACCAGTTCCCACGTTCGACAATCGTCGCGCGAAACGAACTGCAGCCAGCCCGTAAAATTCGAGCTCGTCTGTTGCCTGACCTTCAAACGCCATTCCCCAGACTGCTCCGAAAGCGTCGCGTTAGCGAGATCACCGCGCGCGAGCAGACCCGCCGGTATCGCAACCGCATGTCGCGTCCACGTTTCACCAGCGTCACCGCTCCGTACGACCTCGAGCCTTGCCAAGGCGGTATCCGAAAGCAGTACGTAACCGTAGCCGTCGCTCGCGAGTGCCGCATGGCTTATCGTCTGTCCCGCGAGTTTCGGAACGGTTAGCTCTCGCCAGCTCTGGCCGCCATCATCAGTGCGAAACAATGTTTCGTTTGTATGAACTATCGCGACGGCACCGGTTGCCGAATCGAGGCCCTTTAACTCATGACCGGCAGGGCCATTGTCAAATAGCGACTGAGCACCGGCGCCATATGTCCCGACCAGCAACCAGATCGACACCGCAAGATAAACCGTGAGTTTCATACCCTTTATCGCTCCAGCTCCTGAATTATCGTATCAGCAAGTATAGCTAATTTCCGTGACAGAGTCGCGTTGGCGGCCAAGCGGTAGTGCACCATTTTCAAATTCCGGCTTGTCTTCTTCGCGGCCTTCGCGGCTTTGCGTGAGACTCTTCTGAAATTTGCCGAAGATTTCACGCAAAGCTGCAAAGAACGCAAAGTAAGAACAAGAAGCTCGGAATCCTTGGCCAATCAGCGAATCTTAACGATGATCAGCGCCAAGTGTACCACCCGCCCGCGAATCTGTCGTCTGTCCCAGTGTCCCAAGTGTCCCAAGCTTTTTTCCGGAAGGGAAAATTGGCAACGGCGAGGTTGCAAGTATAGCATAACGTCGCATTGGTTGCCGGGAAGCTATCGTAAATTCACTGATACATCACGAACAACATTCCAGCCTGAGCCTTACCTCCGCGTTCCAACACGGCTGACGACAACCTTTGCCGCTGGGATGGTTTTGCGGTAACTTAGTCAGAAGTTTTTCACGCACGCCTTATGCTCATATCGTTGTTAGTTCTCCTGGTCCTGGCCGCGTCCGGGGCGGCTCTGACATACCTGCTG
>DATLNN010000206.1:0-4467 GCA_035536695.1 Pyrinomonadaceae bacterium
GAGCATGACACTGGTCATCTCGCTATAAAAGTGCCTTCGTCTGAGCGGCTCCGTCTCCGCCGCGGATACATGTCCGACCACGCGCCGTACAATATCCTCCCATGTTTCGATCGGTTCACCGTTCTCGTCCTTGAGCGAATAACGCTTACTCACCACTTTCTGAGCATTGAGGCCGAGCGGTATGAACTCGCGTGCCGTAGCCGCACCCGCACTTGATCCGACGCCATTTTTGTCCAGAAAATTACTCACTGCGGACTCTAAGACTGTGGTCATGGAATACATCTCCTTCATTTCTGCAAGGGTGCGAAAACCGGTGCCGTTTAATACTATTTTAGCACCGGCCGGCGCGTTTTGGAACGCGAAATCGTCGAATTGTAGGTATTTGGAGCTTGAGAACAAGCCTCGTCAAATGTCCTCAAGTGAAAGCAGTTTAAATAAGAAAAAGAAAGATGTCAAGATTTTTCTTGCACAAGATATTGTGGCCGCATCGACGAGCGGCAACAACAGCAAGCGGTGGTCTGGCTTTCGATTACCCACCAGCCATAAGCCTGTAACCCGATCTGAAATAGAGAAGCGGGCCGCCTTCGTAAACCGCTGTGCGTTCGACCTCACCGATGAAGACAGTGTGGTCGCCGGTTTCGTACGAGACGATCAACCGGCACTCGAGGTTAGCGAGGCAGCCTGCGAGAACCGGGATATCGCCGATGCCAAGCGTGTGGTCCACCTGATCAAACCGATCAGCGATCGGCGACGCAAATCGCTCTGAGACGTCGATCTGCCCAGAGCTCAGAACGTTAACCACAAAGGCCTTGGAATAATGGATGGCGCCGTGGCTGGCAGTGGTTTTTTCGACGCAGATGAGCACCAATGGCGGATCCAGGGAGACCGAGCTAAACGCTGACACGGTTATGCCCTGAAATCGACCGTCCTCGTGCCTGCTTGTGACAACGCTGACACCGCTTGCGAATCGCGACAGCGCATTGCGGAACTCCGCTGGTGAAACCGGCATAACAGTGAGCAATCTACCTTATCGAATCCGGATTGGCAAAGAAGAGTTACTCATGCGTTTCCGCTTGGTGACGTTGTGTCTTTCCATGTGCCTTCATGTTAATAAGTTTTTTTTGACACAGAGGCCACAGAGGGAAGACACGGAGTTCACAGAGAGATCCGAAATGATGCAAGACCGGTTTTTGATATATCGTTTCGATAAACGATAATTTCTCGCTAGTGATAGCTCTTCAGCAATTTATCGCCGATGTAAGACGCGAGACTGACGCTGCTCTCGACCGGCTGATCCCGACCTCGCAAACCGAACCGACACGGCTGCATAGCGCGATCAGGTGGAGCGTTTTTGCGGGGGGCAAGCGTTTTCGTCCTGCGATCGTTTTTGCATCGGGACTGACCTTTGGGGCGAATTGGAACGCCCTGGCAACGGCTGCGGCGGCGTTTGAGATGGTCCATACATATTCGCTCGTCCATGACGATCTGCCGGCCATGGATGACGACGACCTTCGACGCGGCAAGGCTGCCTGCCACATTGAGTTTGGCGAAGCCGCCGCGATACTCGCCGGCGACTGCCTGCAAACCCTTGCTTTCGAAGCGATCTCGTCGGACAGCAACCTCTCCGCAGAAACCCGTACAAGGATCGTCTCTATTCTGGCTGCGGCCTCAGGAACGCCCAACGGCATGGTCGCGGGCCAGCAGATGGATCTTGACGCTGAAGGACGGAGGCCAACCATCAAAGAGATCGAATCGATCCACGCACAGAAAACAGGGGCTCTCATAACCGCTGCTGCCGCGGCTGGTGCGGTCATCGCCGGCGCACACGAGGCGGATCTGGCGGCGGTAAGGAAATATGCCGAAAAGCTCGGCCTCCTGTTTCAGATAACGGACGATATTCTCGACGTAACCGAGACGACAGCGACTCTTGGAAAGACCGCCGGCAAGGACTATGCCGCCGAGAAAGCCACATACCCGGGCTATCTTGGCCTGGAGGAAACGCGTGCGCGTGCAGGCGCGGTTGCCGAAGAGGCCCGCGAAGCGTTGTCCGCGTTGGAGCGGGACACAGATCTTCTTCTCGATCTCGTAGGTTTGATCAGGTCGCGAATTACCTGATTGGAAAGGATGTGCCATGCTCGCCATTGGCTCTACTTCCATTACCGAACGCTCAAGAGTTGTAATACCGTTAGCCGTTTTTAGGAAGATCGCTCAGGCTAAGTCTGTGGAACTTCGATATGGTTCTTACGAGTTCAATTTAAATGGCGATCGACAAAAAGCACTGCTTGAGTTGGTTGAGTATATCGACAAGCTACCATAGTCATGTTATATGTTTTGGGGTCAGGTCGAGTAAGTTGCGTGTCTTGACCTTCTTGCCTCAAAATAAAATCCGCTTGAAATGTGATTCGTTGCCTCAAAGTAAAAACCAGTTGCAGGAACCTATATTAGGAAGTGCTTTCGAGTGTTTGAAGGCTTTCACGTACTTGACACGCTCGTGGCCAGTTTAATAGGATTACAGTTCGCTCATTTTTGTTGAATGAGCGCGTTTTTTTGAAAATTAGCCGGGCCCAACGCCGGAAATGTTTGATTTTTCGGGCATGTACGTCAATTGGTAGACAGCCTCTCTTACAAGGAGGAAGTTAGGGGTTCGAGTCCCTTCGTGCCCACCAATATTCAATTGAAAATGGATAATGGAAAATGGAAAATGTCGGAGCTGCTTTTCATTTTCAGTTTTCCATTATCCATTTTCCATTGATAAACGCGGAGTCGTAGTTCAGTTGGTTAGAACGCCAGCCTGTCACGTTGGAGGTCGCGGGTTCGAGTCCCGTCGGCTCCGCCATTTCGATCTGAAACCACCCCTTTGAATTCGGGTGGTTTTTTATTGTTTTCGGGGGTCCGCTTTTCAAACAAAAATATCAAAAACTGCCTTTCTTTCTTACCCGAACTGCATTAGTATCATCATCCGTTGGCGTACGTCGCATTTGACTTGTTTGAATGCTGAAAGAGGCGTTCGCCATCGTTTCAATTTAACTTTGGGAGACTGAAATCGTGGCTGGAAGAATAGGGCGGCGGGTCCGTTCCGTATCTTAGCCTTTTCTCAACTCGCTCAACACCTGTTTTGCCACTGCGTTAAGAGTATCGAATACGCCCGCTCCATTGGTTGCGACGGCCTCGTAAACGGGTTCGGCTTTTTTGAGCAGGGCTTGGGTCAATTCGTCCGCGGGCACGACGTTGGGGAGATCGCGCTTATTCAGTTGAAGCACGTATGGGATCTGGTTGTGGTCGTATCCCTGCGAGCGGTGGTTCTCTTCGAGATTGTAAAGCGACTCGATATTGGCGTCCATCCGCTCTTCCTGGCTGTCGGCGACAAAGACGACGCCGTCGACACCTTTCAGGATCAGTTTCCGCAAGGCGTAGTAATAGACCTGGCCGGGCACGGTATATAAATGAAAGCGAGTCTTAAATCCGCGAACGGTGCCCAGTTCAAGGGGCAAGAAGTCGAAAAACAGGGTTCGATCGGTCTCAGTAGCAAGGCTGATTAGTTTACCCTTGGCCTGCGGCGCGGTCGAATCGTAGATGTATTGCACATTCGTGGTCTTGCCGCACAGGCCGGGCCCATAATAGACGATCTTGCAGATGATCTCTCGTGATGCGTAGTTGATGAACGTCATAAGGCAGTAAACGGTGAACGGTAAACGGTGACAGGCACAAAGGTTGTTGGTGTTATATCTTCCTCTTCAAATGCTTCGATAGTCCCAGAAGCATTCGTCCTATCGAGTCGGCTGCTGCTTTTAGTTCCGCCTGTTCAGATCGTGGTAAGAATCCCAGTCTTTCCGCGAGCAGGATTTCGGTTTCAACTTCACCTCACGATCCCTGGGAAACGCCTGGAAATGAAGGCATTCTTTGTCGGACTCTCGGGCCGCTTCTTCAGCTATGTTCGCCGGAATCGACACGGACGCCCGTCGAATTTCCGAAGTAAGTCCGAACCTTTCGTGTACGCGAAACTGTTTGGTTCGTTCGTAGGTCATTACTATAAATTCAATCGACCTTTGCCAAACCTCAAGATTTTCGTGTTGCCGCACCGTTCTGTTCTTCGCCCGTCACCTTCATACCTAAAAACACCTGCCACTCGCAATTAACTAAACAAGCTATCAATATCGTCGTCCGTTATCTCGGCGAAGAATGAATTCTGGTTGAGCCGGAAATTTGCCGAATCATGGGTCGCTTCGTCCAGTATCGATGCGACCTCGTAGCTGCCGCGCTTGGTGCGGATCTTTACCAGGCTTAGGGTCGAGCGCTCGTCGTATACCACTACCAGCAGGCTGCGGCCGATGATGCTGATAAAAATGCTCTCTCGCTCGCCCTCATGGAAAACCGAAGGGAACGCGTCCTCGCCGATCAGCTGTGCCATGCTGCTGGTGGCCGCCACGTTTCCGGCGGCCAAAGATGCGAAGCTGGTTGTGTCCATGT
>DATLNN010000207.1:0-4907 GCA_035536695.1 Pyrinomonadaceae bacterium
CTCATTTCCGTACTTGTTTTCAGCTTGACGGCCGTGGCGCAGCCCCGCAGGGACGGTCGCGATCCAAAATCCAGGACGGCGACTGTGAAATCCGCCGAGATCGGCCAGCCCGCCGTAGTCGTTGACGAAACCCTGTCCGTGTTGCGGGTAAAGCCAAGCCTCTTTTCTGAGTCTATTCAGAGGATGCGCCGCGGTCGGAAAGTTCAGATCCTGGGCGTTACCGAGGCCGACGGCGTCAAGTTCTATCGGGTGACCGCGCCGCCCGCTAATTATGGTTGGGTGCAGGCCGATGCCGTCTTTGGCAAATTTCGACCGAGTGATGAAGAGCGATTAGCGAGCCTGGTCCAAGCGGCGGATGGTTTTGAACAGATCGAGATCGCAACGGAGTTTTTCAACCTTTATTCCAACTCGCGTTTTCGTCCGGCCCTCTCGCTTCTGTTTGGCGATGCGCTCGAAGAGGCCGGGGCAAAGCTGTCAAGAGACGCCTCGAGCCGGCTCAGTCGCAAAGAGATGGCCGCCACCGCGGCCCCGATCCACAGTTACTTCCTTAACTTCGTCAGCCTAGACCGATATCGGAAATTGAATATTGTCTTTCTCTTCAACTCCGCAACACGGCAATTCCACTACGACGGAACGAGCTGGAAAGATCTAGTTGCAAAGTTCCCGGCCTCGCTCGAAGCGGCTGAGGCGAGAAAGCGCCTGGACTCGCTCCGCACCAAACTCGGCCAGACCTCAGCCGCCAAATGATCAGATATCTTTGCTCATATCAGGCCGACGCAAGGCCACAACGTCAAGGGCGTGAACGCTGTCGGGCGGAGAGAGTTCGTACATGCTCGTAAGGTGCTCATGGAGGAGCCGCTGAATTTCGGGGCCCGTCAGGTCGTCGACGCGGAGATTCATGGCAAAGGCCTGCTGTTAGCAAATTGGTGTTACTGCAATGCGTGCGCTACTTCTGGACTGTTAATAGCTTTCCACTGCAGCCGGTTCATGTTTGGTCATTGCCACCCCTATTTCCGCGGCGACACTTGCGTTGTTTTCCAGCAGAGCGGTATTTGCGGCCAGGGTTTTGCCGGCGCTCCGCTCAGACATTTGTTCCAGCAGAAAGGGCGTGACGGCTTTGCCGCCGATCTGTTTAACCTCGGCCGCCGCCAGGGCATCAGCGAGGAACGACTCTACCTCCGCCCGACCGATCTCAAATGCGGATGGCACCGGCACGGTCACTAGAATTGCGCTCCTCAATCCAAGAGCGTCACGTGCGGAGGAGACCAAGGCGACTTCGGCGGCCGATTCGACTCGCTGATCAACCGAAAGACCACTCGAATGGGAATAAAATCCCGGCATCTCGTCGCACTGCCAACCTAGGACAGTAATTCCATTGGTCTCCAACCATTCCCGCGTCGATTCGAGGTCGAGGACTATTTTAGCTCCGGAGCAAACCACAACGATCGGGGTTTGAGCCATCTCAGGCAGATCGGCGGACACATCGGCCGAAAAGCCGCGGTGCACCCCGCCAATACCGCCCGTGGCAAAAACCTTGATCCCGGCCCGATGCGCAATAAACGCCGTAGTCGCGACCGTTGTAGCACAGTCGAGCCGCTTAGCGACGGCAATAGGCAGATCGCGGCGCGAGATCTTTCGAATGTCTTTGTCGGTCGCCAGCCGCTCGATCTGAGCTCGATCAAGCCCAATGCAGAATTCACCGTCGAAAACGGCGATCGTCGCCGGAACGGCACCATTCTCGCGAACGATGGCCTCGGCTTTCAGAGCTGTCTCGAGATTTTGTGGGTAGGGCAGGCCGTGAGCGATGACGGTGGATTCAAGCGCGACAACAGCCCGTCCACTTGCCAGCGCGTCCGTGATCTCGGGGTTGAGTTTCATGTCTAATGCAAAGCCCGCGCGTTAGCCAGGGCTTAACACCGGACGTTGAGAATTGAGCCCCGGCTCATGCGCCGGGCTCTGAAAGTGCGTGCCTACTTAAACAAAAATTACTTTACGAACTTCCCTATCCTGCTAAGCCGAGGGTGAGTCACGCAGCCAAAGAGATCTCCATTCGACGCACCGCGATCGCATGACCAATAGACGAACATCGCCCGGCCGACGATCAACTCGCGTGGGACAAAACCCCAATAACGGCTGTCTTCGCTGTTATCGCGGCTGTCGCCCATGACAAAAAACTGGTTTGGCGGAACGACCGAGGGTTTGCCGGCGACGCCAAATTCGTAGCCGCGTCGTGAGAGCTGCTTACCGGCCTTAACGTCGTCCATCGTTTCCTTTGAATAATAAACGTTATAGTTTTCGCCCTCGCGGGGCTGCTCAAATTCCGATACCTCGAGGGCAGAGATATTGTCGTCGGCATCGCCGATCATCCGATGTTCGGGCAGCAATTGACCGTTGATAAAAACCTGATTGTCGCGAAACTCGACCGTTTCACCCGGCAGGCCGATAACGCGTTTTACATAATTGATCTGATAAGGGATAAGATTGCGCGAACGGTCATTTTCGGGTCTGACCTTATTGCCCGGATATTTGAATACAATGATATCGCCGCGCCCAATCTCTCTTTGCGGCAGAAATGGCAATTCGTATCCGCCCGGTGTAAATATGAATTTGTTTACCAACAAATAATCGCCCACAAGAATTGTATTCTGCATAGACCCGGTTGGGACCGTTACGGCCTGCAGAATGAACGTCATGCCAAATATCGCCATCACAAGCGTGACGACGAATGATTCGAAATACTCGCGAACTGTAGATTTTGGCGGGCCGACCGGTTTCGATCTTATCTCAGGGGTTACTGGTTTCTCTTCAGTGTTGGTCATGATCAATTTTTTGCAGAAGCCCGCGCGTGAGCAAGGGCGTAACATTCAGCCGCACATTATGCCCTTGTTCATGAGCGGGCTGCGCGTGTATTACGCTTATTCTCCGACCCGCGTTTCGCTCTCAGTTCACCTTTCCCGTCTAACTGCTCGAGCGCCTGGGCGGCAGCCATCATTTCGGCGGCCTTTATCGAGTTTCCCTCACCGCGGGCCTTGCCGGCTTCCCAGACAACTTCGACAAAGAAATGCCGGTCATGCGGCGGCCCGTCCGTTTTCACTAAGTTGTAATCCGCCGTTTTCTGTTTACGCGCCTGGAGCTCCGTCTGGAGCCGGGATTTAAAATCGATCGAGTCTACAGCTGTCGCGTTTCGCAGCTTTTCTTCTATCAGGCGAGTGACCACAAGACGGGTTGCAATATAACCGCTATCGAGAAAAACGGCGCCGATCACCGCCTCAAACGTGTTTGTCAGCAAGCTCCGCTTCTGTCGCCCGCCCTTCTTCTCACTGCCGCCCAGCCTGATGAATTGGCCCAGGCCTAGATCCTCAGCCACGCCGGCAAGCGCTGACCCGCTAACAAGACTATGTTTCATCAACGTTAGCTCGCCCTCGGTGGCGTGTGGATTGCGCAAAATCAATTGCTCGGCCACGACCAGTCCCAGCACCGAGTCACCCAAAAATTCAAGTGACTCGTTATCGGCGTCGCGGACCTTTTCCTCATCCTCGCCCGGTGTATTCTCATACGCCCAGGAGCGATGTGTCAGGGCGCGTTCGAGCAGTTTCGCGTCTTGAAACTTGTGGCCGATCAGGTTTTCAAGCTTCCCGAGCTTTGCCTGCATTGAGCTTAATTTTATGAGGATTGGGGAAAAAAAGAAAGCCGGACGCGATCTAGGACGCGCCCGGCTGATTTTTCGCACCACATTGTTGTCTAGTTTGTACGCGGTCTGGTAACCCGAGCTGCTCCGACGGGTTTCGCGGGAGCCGCGGTCGGCTTCGCCGGCGTGGTACTCGATGGTTTCGCTCCTCCAACTCCGGTGCCGTTTGCGTTGCCAACGCCAGCGCCGTTTGCCGTACCAGTGCCCGTACCGTTCGCTCTGCCGACACCAGAACCAGTCCCGACGCCCAGGGCAGTGCCACCGGTCGATGTAACGACCGGCTCAGGATCGCTGATCGGCGTTACAGGCGACATCGGATCCGGCATCGGCTTTGTCATCGCGCTTGCTATCCATGCATCGACACCGTCTTCCTTAGCAAAACGAAGCTTATACGCATCCTGCACGTTTTTCTTCATCTTTGCCTTGTATACCGCAGCCTTAGGCGTGGAGTCCGTCAGAGAGTATGCACGCGAGAAGGCATCCATTGCACGCTCCGCGAGCCCATTAGCCAGAGCCACCTTCGCTTTGATTGTATCGACCTTCTGCTTGGCAACCTCCGCCGTATCGGTATCCTTTTGATCGGCCGCCAAGACCTTGATCTCCTCAGTAATCTTGTTCAACTCGTCAAAATAATAAGCTCCGATGAGTTCATACGGAATGGGGTTTTTCTTTGTATCCGAGGTAACCAGTGTGGCCTTGTAGAGATATGGCAAAGCGTCTTTTTTATTCTTCTGAGCAACATGGGTTAAGTAGCCTATCGTATAATTCAACCAGCCCAGGGCATTTTCTTTGGTATTGTAGGTGAATCGCAGCAGGCCAAACTTTGGCGTGGTCTTGCCCCCCTCGATTGCAGCTATCGCCTGCTTTGCATAGCGAAGCGTGTCGTCGTTAAACTGATTGCGCCCTGCAAATGCCTCATCGTACCCGATCGAGCCAAGAACGATCATAACGTCGAGTTGATCCGGCTCCTTAGCTAGAATCTCTTTGCCGCTGACATACGTATCGGCGAAATTGGACGATTTAACACTGGTGTCGAAACGAGTGTAAAGTCCCAGCTGTTCGGCCTTCTTCTTATCGGCAATAAACTTCGTCTCCATTCCCGGAAGATACTGCTTTACATAGTCAACCAGCTCCTTGGCTTCCGCACAGGCGGCGTATTTCATAAGAAAATCCTTGCCCGCCTCTATTGTGGCTTTACGCCCGTCCATGTTCGCCTTGC
>DATLNN010000208.1:0-3760 GCA_035536695.1 Pyrinomonadaceae bacterium
ATCGGGCGTCAGCGGCCACGTGGTTCATCAAGAGCAGCATGACTGGCGGTTTTGGGGCAACTGCATTCGGAGCACCAACCGATCAGCCAGCGGCGGCCGACTTTGATGGCGACGGACGGTTCGACATCTGTGTGTTCCGCGCTTCCGAAGGCCAGTGGTTTCGCCTGAATAGCTCGAACGGGCAGTTTAATGCCTTCCCGTTCGGCCTGGCCGGTGATCGGCCTACCCAGGGAGCCTTCCAATAGATGGGTAATTCAACACTTTTGTTGCATTCATACGATACCTTGCAATCGATAGCACATTATGCTATATTCAGGCCGCACGGGCCGGCATGTTGGCGGTTCTTGCTCTTTGAAAATTTGAAGAGATTCTGGGGACCGTTAGCTCTTCGACCCGCGCCGCGCCGCGCCGTCAAAAAGCGCTGTAGCAATATGTGCTCCCATCGTGCGCAGTTTGTGGCACAATCCGCGCACAGCGTCGGGGGCTCCCATCGACCGGGACAAGGCATTATAAAGTTAACATCATTGCTTTCAATACTTTGCCTTTTGTCCGAAACCTCGGCGGGACAAACGGGACAGCGGGACAAGCGGGACAAGCGGGACACGGGACAAGACGAGTTGGACAGTTGGGACAGTTGGACATGGGGCTTGAAATGACAGATGCGCCTCGGCGATCTCTGCGTCGTTCTCTGTGATCTCGGCGTTAGACTCGTCCTAACGCCGAGACCGCCGAGAAAGACGCAGAGGTCGCGTCATCTTGCATTTTGCGGGGGGGTTGCTTACCTTAGTTCTTTGCGATCTCTCTTATGCAAGCACTGATCCTGGCGGGCGGCAAAGGCACCAGATTGAGGCCGCTAACTGTATACACTCCCAAACCGGTTGTCCCTGTCTTAAACCGTCCGTTCCTTTTGTACCAGCTAGACCTGCTTCGAAATGCGGGCATTACCGATATCACGCTTTCGCTGAGCTACCAGCCCGATAAGATAGAGCACATTGTCGGCAGCGGTTCTGAGTTCGGGGTGCGTCTGCGATACATCACAGAGCCGAGCCCGATGGGCACCGGGGGAGCGTACCGGTTTGCTGCGGAATCGCTAACGGAAACGACCATCGTATTCAATGGCGATATTCTGACCAATCTCGATATTCGGAAAGTGATGGACCTGCACGAATCAAAAAAGGCAGCCGCTACGATAACGCTTGCGCCTGTTGATGATCCATCGCGATACGGCCTGGTGCAAACAGGCCCCGACTTACAGGTCGAGCGCTTTATCGAAAAACCAAAGGCAGGGGACCTTGCGGATGTGACCGCAAACACAATAAACGCTGGCGTTTACATCCTCGAACCCTCGATCCTTGATTTAATTCCGAAGGACGCAAACCGCTCGTTCGAGTATGATGTTTTTCCCGAGATCCTGAAACGGGAGATGCCGTTCTATGCATATATCATGGGAGGCGAGTACTGGCTCGACATCGGTACTCCGCCAAGTTATTTGCAGGCCCACCATGATCTGCTGGGCGGCCGCGTTCCCGGATTTGAAACGGTCCGGAGCACCAACTCAGACGTGGCGACGGCAGCCGAGGTCGACAAGCTTTCGGTCATCGGCGACGGCTGTACAATAAAACCCGGGGCCCGGATCGTCAATTCGGTGATAGGCCCGGGCGTGAACATTGAGGAAAAGGGAGTGGTCGAAAACTCGGTCATCTGGTCCCATACGCGCGTATCTAGCTTTGCCGCGGTCCGCGACGCGATCATCGGCCGCAGCTGCCATATCGGACGTTATGCGTCTGCCAGCGGAGCCGTGTTGGGCGACAAGACGACCCTTACCGACTATACCCAGGTTTAGATGCCGGAACTGCCCGAGGTTGAACTTATCTCGCGATCGCTGAACACGCTGCTGCGCGGCCGTCAAATCGTCTCGGCCAAACTCCTGCGTCAGCGGCTCGCTCCTCACACCGCACCGCCCGTTTTCGCCCGCCGGCTGCGAGATCGTCAGGTCAACGTCGTGACACGCCGCGGCAAGCACATCCTTTTTGACCTTAACGGCGGTTTAACGCTTATCGTCCACCTCAGAATGAGCGGCCGATTTTCGATCCTTCCCGACGAACGCGAGAACCCCAAGTTCACCCATGCCGTCTTCAACCTGGCAGACGGCGGCAGACTCGTCTTTGACGACCAGCGGCACTTTGGGTTTATGAGGCTCGTCGATACGCAGGCGCTGGCCGAAACAAACGAGCTAAAAAAACTGGCACCCGAACCATTTTCCGATGAATTTTCGATCGACCATTTTCGCACGGTGCTCCGCGGCTCCGGACGCCGGATAAAAGAGGTGCTGCTCGACCAGACAAAAGTCACGGGCGTAGGTAATATTTATGCCTCCGAAGCGCTTTATGTGGCGGCCGTCTATCCGGGTATCCGCGCAAACAAACTCACAGGCCCAAAAGCGGCGCGGCTCCACGAAAGCATTCGGGTCGTCCTGCGCGAGGCGATCGATTTCGGTGCGAAGCTGCCGGTCGACCCGGAAAATCTTGAGGGAAATTATTTCAGCAGCGGCGCCGAACCGACGTGGACGGTTTATGATCGCGAGAATCAGCCATGTCGGGCTTGCGCGACGCCAATCGCCCGGCTCAAACAGGCCGGTCGCTCAACCTATTACTGTAGAAAATGTCAGCGGCGCTGAGTTTTCGCCGGAGGAAAAAATGATCCGTCGATTTTTGCTTATTTTCATTTCTGTGGCGATGCTTTCCATTACTGTCTCAGCCGCCGGCTATTGCGCTTGCTGCGTCGAACGCGGCTATTACGACGTCAGGACAGAGAAGGTCGAGACGTTTCATACCGGCCTGGTCGAGGGCATGAAATTCAATAAGATAGCCGATCTATACATGACCGAGGCCGGATATGACGGCATAAAAGGGTTACCGGGTCTGAAGACTGAAATTAACAATGACGGCGTCGTGGGCTTTGACCTAGTGGACTCATTTCTCAACAACACCTGGACGCTGAACATTGCTTCGCGATCTGGCAAGAAAGGCGTGCTGACGCTGCCGATGCCGCCGCGCATCACGATATTCAAGTTCGACACGCGTGATGAGGACAATGTCGACCGCGGACTCGGCGTTTCGCTATACAAGCAACTCGGCTTCACCGGAAGGGTCGCCCGTGGCACAGGAATTTTTCGTGCGGCCACCGCGAGACCGGCAACCTACACGCTGATCTTCCATGGGAGCGGGAACGGCTGTGACAGTTCGGCCGATTTCCGAGCATGGCGGCTCGAGCTGAACGGCCCGAGGGCCGGATTCGTGCTGCTCGGCAAACTTGACGTAGCGGGCGCTTGACAGTGCAGGGCGAAAAGAACATCATCAAACAACATCGTGGTGAGTTAATGCGACTTGCGACCACGTTAAATAATCCGCTAAACAGCCCAGGACGAATCGATATCTTTAAGAGTCTCGCTGTTTCGGCGAGGCTTTTTCTTTTAGAATTCAGAAGCCGGAAGTCAGAAGCCAGCACCGGTTGTTGTTGCCTTCTGATTCTAGTTTCTGTCTTCTCACTTCTGAATTCTGCTGTATGAAAAACTTCCGCGACCTGCTCGAATCTGACGGCGTCTACGTTTTTGACGGAGCCATGGGAACGCGTCTTTACGACAAAGGGGTGTATATAAACCGCAGCTACGACGAGTTGAATGTGACGGCTCCGGACTTGGTCCGCGAGGTGCATGAGGAATATGTAAAGGCCGGCGCGGATATCATAGAAACAAATTCCT
>DATLNN010000209.1:0-2775 GCA_035536695.1 Pyrinomonadaceae bacterium
ATTCGCGCCGGTCTGCAACGGATAATTGACAATGAAGATTACCGGGCCGATCTGGTCGACAAGGGACTGAAGAATATCGAGCGTTTCACTCCTGAAGCAGTTGCAAAACGGTATGAGGTGCTCTATAGGAAGGTTCTAACGCGATAGCTCCGGTTTAAGCTTATCCAGCCAATGGTCGACGATCTCATCCAGCATCGACTCAAATGTATATTCAGGCCGCCATCCGGTCGCTTCTCTTAACTTTGTACTATTGCCGCATGATATTTGATCGTCGCGCGACCTCATCAGACTTGGATCGACCTTGACGTGCCGGTCCGGGTCGAGTTCTAAGCGCTTGAAAACATGCTGGGTTACATCTGCTACGCTATGCGTAATGCCTGTAGCGCACACAAAATCATCGGGCTCGTCTTTCTGAACCATGAGCCACATGGCCCGCACATAATCGCGAGCGTGTCCCCAGTCGCGAACAGACTCCGTATTTCCCAATTCGAGCCGGCCGACGAGCCCATACTTGATCCGCACTGCTTCCTTACAGATCTTGCTGATGACAAAGCTCGTGTCCCGGCGAGGGCTCTCGTGCGTAAAAAGTATGCCGTTCGAGATATAAAGGCCGTAGGACACTCGGTAGACTCGCGCGAGATTGTAGGCCAGTAGCTTCGCGCAACCATAAGGCGAAACCGGGTTCATCGGTGTAGTTTCGCGCTGAAAACCGTCCTCGTCAGCCGAATTGCCGAACATCTCTGCCGACGACGCCTGGAAAACTCGGGCTTTGGGCCGCACGTTCCGGACCGCTTCAAAGAGATTCAGTGCTCCGACCCCAGCCGTATTGACGGTCAAATGGGGCTGTTCAAAAGACGTTCTAACATGAGACTGGGCAGCGAAGTTGTAGATCTCATCCGGCCGGATGTCGTGCACGAGATCGCGGACAGCATCCCGGTCGGCGATGTCGTTCTCGAGAAAATTGATCGTTTTAGGCGATCGATGGCCGTTGGATCCGCCCGTCCCGAACACCTCATACCCTTTCGCCAGCAAGAGTTCGGAAAGATATCCGCCGTCCTGCCCGTTTATACCCGTTATCAACGCGCGCTTTGCCATCGTGATTGCGATAGTATGCGGCTTGTATGCGGGGGAAGCAAAACATAAACTAATAGCCGTCCGGCACGCCCGGACGCGATCTCATCTCATCTGTCAATACCACGTCGAATGCGAATACTGGTCATCGGTGCAACAGGAATGCTCGGCCACAAGCTGTATCAGCGTCTGTCAGGGCGATTCGATGTGTTTGGCAGTATCCGCGGCATATTCGTTTCGGTAGAGAGATTCGGAATATTCGACCGTAACACACTCATCGAAAACGTTGATGGCACGAACGAGCAGGCGCTAAAAGAGTGTGTCGAATGGGCGCGGCCGGATTGCGTCATAAACGCCGCGGGTGTTATCAAGCAGGTCAATGCGGCTGCGGGCACTCTGCAAAATCTCCTGATAAACTCTGTTCTTCCGCATCGCCTCGCGTGTCTTTCGCAGGAATACGATTTTCGCCTTATAACTATCGGTACAGACTGCGTATTCAGGGGTAAACAAGGGAATTATTCTGAAAAAGATCCGCCCGATGCCCGGGATGTCTACGGCATGACAAAGCTGCTCGGTGAAGTGACGAAGGGCAACGCTCTCACCATACGGACGTCGATAATCGGCAGGGAATTGGCCTCTCAGCACAGCTTGGTCGAATGGTTTCTCTCCAACCGCGAAGGGCGTGTCAAAGGTTATGTAAACGCCATCTATTCGGGTTTTCCCACCGTCGTGCTCGCGGACATCATCGGCGATCTGATCGAACATCACCCAGACCTAAGGGGCCTTTATCACGTGTCGAGCGAGCCGATCAGTAAGTACGATCTTTTGCAGTTGGTCAACCGGCATTATCGCGCCAACGTTGAGATCGAGCCGTACGAGGACTATACGATCGACAGGAGCCTCGATTCGTCCGACTTCCGCCGTGCGGCCGCCTCGTTCTCACAGGCTGATTGGGACGAGATGATCACACAGATGGCCGCGGATCCGACGCCCTACGATCGATGGCAGCCACAAATGCAGAAGCCCGCGCGTTAGCAAGGCTTAACATCCAACTTGAGCATGAAGCCCTTTGCTAACGCGCAGGCTTCTGCACCAAAGCATGCAAAAACCCGTTATCCTCATCATCTGCGACTATTACCTACCCGGTTTTGAGAGTGGCGGGGCGATGCGCACCATTGTCAACATGACCGCGCGGCTCGGCGATGAATTCGATTTCCGGATCGTCACGCGCGACCATGACGGCCCGAACAACCTGACGCCCTACGAAGGCGTCAATATCGACGGGTGGAATACCGGGAGCACATCGCCGATTTATTATCTCTCGCGAGCAGAAATTCGCACATCGACCATTCGGCGTCTTATCGCTCAGGTCCGGCCTGACGCGATCTACCTCAACAGCTTTTTTAGCCGTCTCACGATCTTTGTCCTGTTTTTGCGAAAGCTCAGACGAATCGCGGCGGTACCCGTGATACTCGCTCCCGAAGGTGAATTTTCGTCGGGCGCATTGTCGTTAAAAAAGCAGAAGAAATTCCTTTACATCACAGCCGCTAAATCGTTGGGTTTATTAAAAGGCCTGGTGTGGAAGGCGGGCTCTGAACCGGAACCCGACGACATACGAGCCGCACTTGGCGACAACCTCAACATCAGGGTCGCCCCTAATATGCCGCCCGCGACGATGAATGAGGGATATGTCCAGTCCGCCAA
>DATLNN010000210.1:0-6803 GCA_035536695.1 Pyrinomonadaceae bacterium
ACTTGATCGACCGCGATCCGACGCTCGCCGAGCGCCTTAAACATCCTTTCATCGCGCGCCTCAACGTACGATCGGGCGGCTACAACGCTCAGCGGACGCGGATGGACCTGCCCATCTCGCTGGCCGTGATCGACGCCGTCGAGGCAACATCTACCGGGCCTGTTGTAAGAATGCCGACGCTCGGCGGCAGCCTGCCGTTGTCGATCATTGTCGAGGTGCTAAACCAGCCGACCATTACCGTTCCGATCGCTAACCACGACAATAATCAGCATGCAGAGAATGAGAATATCCGTCTTCAGAATCTGTGGGATGGCATCGAGACGTACGCAAGCCTAATGACGATGAAGAATTAGTGCAAAGCCCGCGTGTAAGCAAGGGCGCAACATCCAACCTGAGTGTTACGCACTTGCACACGCCGGGCTTCTGAAAATTCTTTACTCGGCCTGCGTGTGACTGGTCCTGTCGAGGGCCAGAATACTAGGGAAACCTATCGGCAGCTCGCGGCTATCGATGCCGTGGCCGCAGATCGAAAACCCGAGGCCAGAACCGCGGTACGCGATCTCATCCAGCTCCGCACGCAGATCAAAGCCCGGAAGTATCAACGATGCTGCCGCGGCCGATTTGCGGGCGAGCTTTTGATCGGTCATCGCCGAATTGTATGCGAACGTTGCCATGATGACCGCCGAGCGCTTCAAGTCTTCTTCGAGGATGCGGTCCGAAACGTCCTGCGTCGTGTGCCACGAGCGGGTAAAATACTCGATCGGGTCCTGGATGAATTGAAATCCGGGCAGGCCGACGAGATCGAAAGACTGGTGGTCGGTTCCGCCCGTATCGTTAATGGTGACGGTCGTCGCGTTCCAATCCTTAAACGGTGCAAGCCAATCCTTAAACGTCGAGCGAAGCTGTTCGTTGCCCTGCAAGTAAATACCCCGTATCTGGCCAGTCCCGTTGTCGAGATTGTAATAGGCCGCGAACTTCTCATGCGCCGGCTTTCTATTTATCGCAGGTTTTGGCCCTGCGCCAAACATTTGAAAGAACTGAGCATCAGAACCGTCGCCCACCGTTGCAAAATTCTTAGCCACATAGCCGCGAGATCCTAACAGGCCCTGCTCCTCGCCGGTCCACAGGCCGATGCGGATCGTGCGTCGTGGCTTGAGTCCTGACGCCTGAATAATTCTGACCGCTTCCATCGCAACGGTCGAACCCGCACCATTATCGGTCGCCCCTGTTCCCCCATGCCATGAATCGAGATGGGCGCCGACCATCACGACCTCGTCTTTGAGGTCTGTGCCGGGTATCTCGGCGATCGTGTTATAGCCCTGAAGATCATCCTCGTAAAACTTTACATCCAGGTCCACGGTCATTTTTACCGGAATACCTTGCTTGATAAGGCGCAGGATACGGTTATACTGCTCAACCTCCGCAACAAGCTGCGGGATCGTCGCAGGAGCGTTCTTTGAGGCGACACGCAGCCCGGGCGCGGGCGCCACGCCCGCACCCGGCGGAGGCATGCCTGCCCCCATCACACGGATCGCTCCGCCATCAACGCCAAAGCCCGAGTCGACGAGAACGGCTGCCCCTTCTTCAAAGTAGAACCTGGATTTGCGCAGGCCAACCTGCTGCGCAGCGATCTGCTGCGGATTCGGAGTGGGCTGTGGCTGTGGCGAAGCCCCCTTTGAGCTCTCGAGCTTTGCCAGGTCCTCGGCGGATTGCCGAGTCGCTGTCGGTTTGAAAATATCCTGGATCCCCCGTTCGCCCGCTGTAAAGACGATCGCGCCTTTCAGTTTGCCTTTGAATTTCTCGAGGCCTGCCTCGTCTGTGGCATCGACAAAGACCACGTCACCCGTTATGGGGCCGTTGGTCGAGGGCGACCATGCTTTTGGATACGCCCGAAACGGCATCGTCTGCTCGGTCGTCCAAAACGTCGCAGAGAACCGCTTCAGCTCCCAGCCGCGGCCGAATTCACCCCACGGATCCACCAATGCATTGATGAGTCCCCACTTTTCGAGTTGCTCTTTGGTCCATTTGTTGGCCCGGCGTTGATTCGGTGAATTCGTCAGCCGCGGGCCGATGACATCGGTCAGATATCGGATAGTGGCCATTGCCTGCGATCGGTTCATGCCTTCGTCCTTGATCTTTGCAAGGTCCGAAGCAGGCGCGGCAGCCTGGCCGAGTGCAAGGCCGGGCATGAGGAGAGCAGTTATTACGGCGAACACAATATATCTATTTCGTTGCATCATGAAGAAAGACTCCTGTTTTGTTTATCTGCTTACCGTTTACTACGCGCAAAAGCATCGGCCGGTTTCCAGACGTAGCTGACTCTGCATAAAGCGGCGAGTTTGCTAAAGGCGCGCTAGTTTATAAACGCCTGTTGCCAGCCGTTCTGCAAATCCCTCATCAACAAGCTGGTGGTTTGCCCGGCCAGATTCCCACCGCTGGAAACCAAAGGCCCGGGAAAGATCGCCGAGCAGTGTCATGCCGTTGAGCTCGAGAAAAGCCCTGGCCAGCTCGCGGACTGCCTCGTCGCGGGGCATTTTCACGGCCATTTCCTCGGGGAAGCGTGCTTCGGCCAGCGTCCAGATGTAGGTAAATCTCGGCACGTAAACAACTTCCTGCGGAAGGACCTTCATTGTACGCTGCAGCTTGTCGAGCGCCTTGTTGAACCGCGGTCGGGTCGTGATGCCCGCCTCGGCGCGCAGATCCGCCGATCCCATTTCCCATTCCGTTCGCAGAACTTTAAGGATCTTATTTGCGCTGCCCGATAGATCTTTTTCCTCTCGACTCCTGCGAATGCCCCATATCGCGTTAAAGACCGGTATCATCCGCGGAGCCAGAAACATCGAATGACCTTTTACCAGCTTTGCATAATAGACCGTGCCGCGGGCTATAACTTCATCCTTGAGCACCCATGCCCGGCTGGCCTCATAGTCTTTCTGAACATTGCGCGGCATGTGCGCGTCGCGGCGTCCGCAGACCGCGATGTACACCGACGGAAGATTCTTACGAGCGTCGGTCAGGCCAAGGCAGAATCCGAGTTCCTCGACCATCGCCTCGACCTCCTCAGCAGTGTCGATCTTGAGCGACTCTTCGCGGTGCCATTTCCTATCTCGATATACTTCGATTTCCTCCGGCAGCTCTCTCATAAAGTAAGCTTCGGCCGCGGATGGACGTAGATCAAACGCGGATAAGAAATGATATGCAAAAATTCAAGAGGCGGGCAATTCCAACTGGAAATACCCGCCCAAGTGTTTCTCTCTATTTATGGGGGCCTCCCCCCCGTCGACCTATGGCTAATTATCGTTGTACCGCTGATTCACCGGCGACGATGAAGTGACACTGATCGTCGAGCCTGGCAAGAGACGGATATTGTCGCTCCCCTGGACTATGACGGAGCCCGCACCGGCACCGCCGCCGAGAATCGCGCCGATCGCCGCCCCTTTCGCTCCTCCGGCGATAGCGCCGATTATGGCCCCGATACCGGCGCCGATTCCGCCGCGTTTTGCGGTCGTGTTGGTTTGGCTATCGCCCTTTGCAGTGCCTTCATTGTCGATCTTGACGGTCTTGCCGTCGACCGTCCTTATGTCTTGGAGATTCCCGGCGAAATCGTAAGTCTGCCCGTTCCTTAACGTGATCCGTTCAAAATGGAACGTCACATTTGAGCGGCCCGTGACCGTGCCCGAGCTGCCGACGCCGGAGATATATCCCTCAACGGACGCGCCGCGAAATTCATTTGGAGATTGCACGGTCAGGCGAAAGCGGTCGTTGTTTTGCGAGACCTTTGTGTTGATCTCGTTCTCTAAAACGCCGCTGATGAGGGTGCCGTTCGGAACAACATAATTGCCCGGGCGCGTTGTAACCGTTGTCGGAGCGCCGGTGTTCGCGATTGTTCCGGACTGGTCGTTGTCCGAATAGGCGCCGTTCGGGTCGTACGTCGTTCCCGGGGTTGCTCCCGATCTAATGCCTAGTCCGGCAACCGAGTTTGTCTTGTTGTAGACGCTCTCGGCGAACACGGTCTGCCTCAGATACTCGGTCGTGATCCGCCGGGTAACATTCATTCCCTGGCCGTTACTTACCGACGTAAACGTGATCGTATAATCCGTCTCGCCGCCGAGACTGGAGAAAATAAGCACATTACCGCGCAGAGTCGCTCGCAACCTAATAGTTTTCCCCGTCGGCGACTGTTCAAGTTTGTCGCGGCCGTCGGCAATGATCGTTATCGGTGGCGCCGTGGTCGTCGCAAGCGTCACCTGGTTGCCGCGTATATCAAGCGCGATCTGTTGCGGAGCAACGAGTTTCTCTCTCAGATCCTCGCGCTGCTCGGCGCCGAGGTTTGTGCCGGCGATGATGTCTTCAGTTTTCTCGCTCCGGGCCATGTCGAGGTCGTACGTGCCGGAAAGGCCGACACTTTGAGTGATCGGTTGTTGAGGATAGGCCGGCACATTAGACGGATTTGACGAAATCGACGGGTAACCGGTGTCGCCTTGACGATCGTTCACACTGGTCCAGCTTGGTACGACGCCATAGTTGGTGCCGAGACGTTCGATCTGCTTACGAACGCCTGCCCAATCGTCCTGGACGCGGCGATTCTGCGAGGTGTTGCTAACAAATTGGTCCACCCGCCGTGCGGCGGCAGCGATGTCATTCACATCGTCTCGATTATCTCGGCGTCGGTCGAAATTGTCCTGAAAACGCCGAACGCTGTCGCGCAGCTCGCGTATGTCCTGCGCGACGCTTGCAACGCGTCCGTTATCGGCCGAGCCGCTCTCAAGCTGATATCGCAGATTGTATTCAAAATCGTCGATCGTTGAGTTGAGGCTTCGCACCGCATCGCGAATATCTCGATCATTCCGCCGCTGAGCGTGGTTCAGACTCGCAAGGCCCAAAACCATCGACATGACCACTAAAGAAACCGTAAATGTGTATCTGATCCTCTTCATCTTTTTCCTCGCTTGACCACCGCACCACAGGCACACGAAGCCTTTGCGCAATAAGAAGCATTTTTCGTACCAATGGTTGTTTTCTGCTCGGCTCCCTTGCCCGAAGGTGTGCTAGAATCGCTTCGGCTACATCCAAAACTCATATGTCGGAGAATAGATACAAAGCTAGCGTGCGATACGCCGGTGACGACTACTTTGTCGGTACCGCCCCGAGCGGTTGTGTCCAACTGATGGATTCTAAAGGCGATAGACACGCCGCGCCGACGCCTCTTGAGTTGCTGCTTATCGCCGTTGCCGGCTGCACGGCCTTTGATGTCGAGTCGATAATGCGAAAGAAACGACAGGATGTGACCGAGTACCGGGTCGAGATAGAAGGCACGCGATTTGAGGAACATCCGCGCAAGTTTACTGCCTTTCACGTCCACCATATGGTGCACGGACGTAACATTTCAGAGAAGGCATTGGCGGACGCTATCGAGCTTTCCGACACAAAATACTGCTCGGTCGCCGCCACCGTGCGGCCCACCGCAGCGATTACTACCAGTTACGAGATTGTGGACGTTCCTTAGGGAGGTAAGGTACCTATGATAAGAGCCAGGATATCGATAATATTGGCGATCCTGCTTACCGGCGTGGCGGCATCGCCGGGCCAGGATCCGGATCTGCGCAATGCTCGTTGGCGCGAGTTTAACAAATATGGGTTCGACAAGATCAATTTTGCAAAGACCCGCTTGACCGCGGCAAAGCTCGCAGCTCTCAAGGAGGACTCCGAGGCTGATGATTATGCGTTGCTCCGCGGGGTTGTATTTGGCAAGCACGGCCGGATCTTTAAAGAGCGCTCGATCCAGGACTACCTTGAGAAACAGGGCTGGTACAAACCTAACCCGAGATTTACCAACGCTGTCCTGAGGCCCATCGAGCGGGCGAATCTCGACCTTATCCGCTTAACCGAAGCGCAGCGACACGCATATATCGAGCCGGGCGATATGCGCATCTGGCGAACAAAACCCATCACGGACGACAACCTACGCGACTATAGCGGGGCAGAGCTGACGATTCTGGCCGCCGAGATCGAGGCGCTGCACGGCAAGACGTTCAGCGAGGAATGGCTGCAGAAGTACTTTGACGAACGCTATTGGTATAAGCGGAACCCGGCCTATGATCCGTCCGTTCTGACGGCCGTGGAGCGAGGCAATATCGAGCGTTTCATTGCCGAAAAGGAAAAGAACCGTAAGACAGCCATATCGATCGGCGACATGGATAACTTTCAGACGGTCGCCCTGACTGAGGACAAGCTCGCCGGCCTATCGCTTCTGGAACTGCGGATCCTGCGCGAGGAATTTTATGCGAGGCGGGGCAAGAAATTTGACGCCCCCGGCATTCGCGATTATTTCAATTGGCGGGATTGGTACAAGCCGGCCCGGAATCAGAGGACGGTAAAGCTCTCAGCCATCGAGCAGCAAAATGTCGATCTGCTGGCGGCGCAGGAGGCGAAGGTCCGCGAATGGTTCTCTACTAACCTTGTATCGGACGAAACGCTCGGGCCGCTGTTCGCGGAGGACCTGCGTATGCTGCGAAACGAGATCTACGCACGGCGAGGGCGCATATTTAAGGACGCCAAGCTGCAGAAATATTTCATGACGCAGGCCTGGTACAAACCCAACCCCGAATTCAAGGATGACCAGCTCAACGAGATAGAGATAAAAAACCTGGCCAAGATCAGGGAAGCGGAGGAAACGGCTACGAGCAAGTTCTCGGAAGCCGAGGGCTGATAAGGCCCAATAGCTTCCCGCGTGCCGGGAACATAAAACCACAACCTAAGGAGTGAGATCAGGACCGTACGAGCCCGAAGCCGAAACCGGACTT
>DATLNN010000211.1:0-6166 GCA_035536695.1 Pyrinomonadaceae bacterium
ACAAAGGTACGGTGGCTATGGCGAACTCCGGGCCCAACACCAACGGCTCACAGTTCTTCATAATGCATGTCGATTATCCGCTGCCCCCGAGCTACACGAAATTTGGCAAGGTCATCGAGGGCCAGGACGTGGTCGATGCGATCGCCGGTGTTGAGCGGAACCAGAAAGACAAGCCGCTCGAACCGGTCGTAATGAACCGCGTCTACATCGAGGAAGCCGGCGCCTAATGCGCGCCGTCGTCCAGAGGGTCTCACGCGCAAAGGTAACTGTCGATCGCGAAATAACCGGCGAGATAGGTCCTGGCGTTGTGGTCCTGCTGGGTGTGTCAGCAAAAGATACCGAGTCTGATGCCGATTACCTTGTCGAAAAGATCGCAAACCTTAGGATCTTTGAGGACGAGGCAGGCAAAATGAACCTCTCGCTCCTCGATAGCGAGGGGGCGATGCTGGTGGTATCTCAATTTACACTCTACGGTGATACGCGCCGCGGGCGGCGGCCGTCGTTTATCACGGCGGCGGGTCCGGATGAGGCCAATCGGCTGTATGAATATTTTGTCGCTAGGGCTGGCAGGTCGATCAAAAGTGTCCAGACCGGCCGTTTCCAGGCAATGATGGATGTCGAGCTGGTCAACGACGGCCCGGTGACCATAATCCTCGATAGCGAGAAAACGATTTGACACAGACTTTATGAAAAAGATCGCATCACTTGTTTTTCTTTCCGGCCTGATCTTCATGGCCGCTTGCGGTGACACGAAGACTACCAATTCGCGAGCAAACGCCAATGCCGAGGTAAAGAAAGGCGTCGCACCGGTTGCGGACGCGGAGGTTGCCGTTATCGAGATGGAAAATTCCGCCGCATACGGAACGATCAAACTCGAGCTTTATTCAAATATAGCTCCAAAAATGGTTGCCCGATTCAAGGAACTGGCAAAAGAGGGAGTTTATGACGGGGTCACATTCCATCGCATAAACCCCTCGGTCATCCAGGCCGGCGACCCGTTATCAAAAAATAGCAACCCCGCGGACGACGGCACCGGCAAATCCGACAAGCCGAACGTCGACGCGGAGTTCTCCGACATCCCCTACGACACCGGCATCGTCGGCGCCGCCCGCGGCCAGGACAATAACTCGGCAAATTCGCAGTTTTTTATTACCCTCAAGCGCGAGGCCGGCTTTGACAATCGGTATACGATTTTTGGTAAAGTTATCGAGGGAATGAACAACGTCCGCACCATTGCCGGCGTCCAGGACAAGACCGGCGAGCGGCCAAATGAGCCGATCAGAATTAAGGCGATCACGTTCGTTCCCCGCTAGGTTCTGGGTCCCGCCTGTAGGCGGTCTCTACGCTCGCGTAGCTCAGTGGATAGAGTGCTTCCCTCCGAAGGAAGAAGTCGCAGGTTCAAATCCCGCCGCGAGTACCATTATTTACAACAACTTACGGATGCAAAGTGCATCCGTTTTCCTCTGTGTATAGTAATATGTACAGTAACCGGGGGGAAAAGTGGCTATTTTTGCCGCCTTTAGGACCCGCCCAAGTTTAGGAAGCATTCGATGGGAAGGTGGATAAAGAGCGGCAGGGATTGGAACGTCGAGGCAAATGATTCTCTACTAACAGGTTCGCGAAAGTCGGCAAGGCTACATAAGTCTATTCGCCGAAGCGCTACGCTCTATTGTGGGGGGCCAGCCTGGGTACGAACCGGCTTAACTCTTCCCCCGGTTTAGTCAGGGCCACTTCCCGACTCGCCCCCTACGGGCTACAATTCCATCTTTTCCGCAAGTTCACGTCTACCCGTTTAAGGTCCCGGGAGGGCTCGGCTTCCGATATCTCGACCGCGCTTGCTAAACAGCGAGATGACGGTTACGTTATTTCGGGAATGGCCCGATACACAGAAGCCGCTAAAGCCCGTCTAACTATCAGCATGGAAGCCCTGCGACGGTTCGGACGGGCCGGTCAGATCATCGCCGACGCTTTGCTAAAGCAGACACCCCCTGAAGAGCCTGGCTTTGATCGTGAAGCTCTATTTGCCGAGATCGAAAGACGAATCGGCAGAAAGAAAAAGTAGGCCGCCGCGCGCTGTTGCCCGTTGGTATCATTTGTACCGACGGGGCGCTTTGCGATAGTGTAAAATCCCGCTATGGATCATCAAGAGACGGATACGTCGACCGCGTTCGGACCGGTGCTGGCCACGTGGCATTGCGACAAGATGTTGTGGCGGCAATATGTGGATTCTGAGCGATTTGACGCGGCGGTCCGGTCCGCTATACTTCTATTTATCGTCCCCATCGTTGTCACCCCGCTTATCCTTGCCGCGACATTTCTCGCTTACCGTTTCGCGGATCTTTCGTCTTACTGGACCGCCGGGCTGGCCATCGTAGCTGCAGTATTGGGCGGCATTCTCGCGCTGGTAGGCCTGATCCTATGGGCGTCCCGCCATCAGAGGGCCGCCGCCATGAGAACGGAAACCGGGGACGTGACCATCGCTCTCGACGGATTTTCGATAAATGGTCAGCGATTCGATTGGAACTTCGGACCAAGAGAAATATTGTTACCGGTGTGGCGATTACAGTTCAAGGGAGCGGTGTGGCGATTTCAAAACTGTCGACGAAAAACCGTCGCCGGGCGGATGGGCTCAAGTTTCGAGGTCCTCGAATTTGAATTTGAAGCTACGTCTCGTGACCCCAAAGGTCGCACTTATCAGCAGACGATCACCGATCGGCTGCCGATACCGTCCGACAAGATCTCAGAAGCTGACGCCGCCGCCTCCCGCCTCAACCTTCGCTTTGAGTCCGCCAAACGCGAGTGGGAAGGCTCCGACTGATTTGGCCGTCTCTCGTTCTGCTAATGTTTACTTCAAAGCCCATCATAACGCTCTTACTGGTGGCCACGAGCGCAACCTACTCGCAGAAGGTCGAGGGCGAAACGGCCACGGTCATCCGGGCGATCGACGGCGACACGCTTAAGGTCTCAATCGACGGGAAATATGAGACTGTTCGACTCATCGGTGTAAATGCTCCCGAGATGAAAGACAAGCGCCCTCAGGTACAATGCTTTGCCAAAGAAGCGAAGGCAAAAGCCGACTTCTTGTTATCCAACTTTGATGTAAGGCTCGAGGCCGATCCAAGCCAGGCGGACCGGGACAAATATGGCCGGTTACTCCGCTATGTTTTTCTAAAGGACGATCTATTCAATAAGTGGATCATCGCCAAAGGCTACGCCTACGAATATACCTTCGATCGGCCCGTATAAATATCAGAAGGATTTGATGGCCGCTCAGAAGTATGCTGAAGAAAGTAGGTGGGGACTTTGGGACCCGAACGAATGCAAATAAAACACCGGCTCTTTTGCTGGGAAGTCCTGCGCCAGGAAAGGGAGCTAAGAGAATTAACGAAAGATGACAACGAATGAATTGTCGAGAGAACGCGATGCTCAAAAAAGTTAAGACCATCATCTTCCTTGTCCCTCTAACGCTCGCTATGAGCATTGCGATTATTGCTCAGGAGCTAACTCCAAAGCCGGCTTATCGGGGCAACAGATTAGTTGCTATCGCAAATCTACATTCTGGGCGGGACTGTGCAGCTCAAACCTTCTCGGGGACTATAAGACGTGTCGGAGGGGACTGGCCAAACTTCTATCTGGACGTGACCCTAATCGTTCCGGCACAGGATACGGTTGTCCCAATACTATACAGCGAGACTTTGCTGGGTGGGGCGCAAAACGGCAAATGGATAACCGCGGAAAAAACTGACGCGCAACTCAAAGACAAAACCGAATTTAGAATACTCAGTTTTAACGGGTTCAAGAAAGGCTCAATTTTCGGAACTAAAGAAGATGACAGAGGAGTTTGCACGGAAACTCCAATGATAACTTTTGAAGAACCTGATGACTACGATACCGATTCGCCGCCGTTTGCAATCGGAGCAAACGCCAAATGGAATCCCGTTCCGCGCCTTCCGCAAGCCATCGGTCTGAAAGACAAAACTTACACCAAAATAGTTGCCGACTTTCTCAAAACCAAAGGCATTGCCAAAACCAAAATTAAAATTACCCAAGCCTTTCGGATTGACCTCGAAGGCGATGGGAAAGATGAAATCATAATCACGGGAAATTATTACAAAAAAGGAAGGGGCGAAACACAAAACGCGGGCGATTATTCGTTCATTTTGTTGAGAAGAACGGTTAAAGGAAAACCGCAGAATGTTTTAATTGAGGGAGATTTTTTCACCGCCAAACTGTTGCGAAGCGGCGAATTCTTCCCGCCAAATATTCATGAAATTACCGCGATTGCCGACCTTAACGGCGACGGCAAAATGGAAATTGTTCTGGCTGATTTCGGTTACGAAGCCCACAGCTACACAATTTTAGAAATGAAAAACGGCAAACCCGTCAGGGTTTTGGAGTCGGAATGTTCGGTGTGAAAGATGGAAATTATTTTTGAGAACTGAATAATCGTTCCTTTATTGGGACAGAATACAGTCATCAGTAAGGGTACGACGCATCGCGACACATACATTCTTTATCTCAATCTTCAGGTAATTCAGCTTCTTGATACGCTCCATACGCCCTTTGACGCCGGCCTCTATCTGCTCGCGAGTTGCGACGTTGCCGTTGAGCGACTTCCCAGTAAAATCAGGCGTCTTATTCTCCATAAAAGCCCTGATGTCTTTGTTTCTATAAGCCTCCACTCAGGCGATCCTCCACGATCCTGAGAAATAATGGCGCCGAGACGGGCGATCAGTTCCGCCTGTCGTTCGGGGGATTCTTTCTGCACCACCAGCGCCAACGGTTTTCCGTTTTCAAGATCAACTTCGTACATGCGGCCATTCTAGCGCGTGTGTTATTATTTGCCCGACCCCTTGCTCGAAATGTCTAACAGGAAGCCCTTTTGGTTAGTTGCGGAAACAAAAGTAAACGCGGGCAAATTCAAGCTATTAGCGACACCAATGCTTACGCTGGCCGAGATCATAGGCAAAAAACCGGCGCAGGTTTGGGCTCTGTTTGACGCGCAGGTGGATAAAGCGCGGGAAGGGCTGGAGCGCCGCGGTAAATGATCTGGGCTTCCGTCTGCGTAGTTCCTAATCCTGGCAAGATGTTCACTCGTTGATCGGACGGGCGCGGCCTTTGAATGACATAGTCGTATCCGTTGCTTGGGTCGTTCATCTGTTGATCTTGCGCATATTCTGAAGCCTCTTCTTCACTCGCAAACTGTCCGGCAACTTCGATCTGATCTTCGACAAACTTAGCCATCTTGAGAACGCAATAATCCACTCATCGAATTTAAGGCTAAACTTCGACTCAATGTCTGTATTTAGGACAACGTATCAGCACAGTCACGCTTGATAATCCAGTGGCTGGCAGTTACGTTAGTCGAGAATGGCCCGAGACACAGAAGCAGCGAAGGCCCGTCTAACCATAAGCATGGAAGCCCTGCGAAGGTTCGGTCGTGCGGGTCAGATTATCGCCGACGCCTCCTGATACACCTTGCCCTGATAGAGAAGCCCTATTCGCTGAGGTCGAAAGACAAGCGGCGAGCAAGAAAAAGTAAACACTGCCAGATGCGAGCGATTCTTGAGGGAATGCAATGGCGGAACCGGATATTGATAATGACAGTATTCACGATTGCGTAGACCCGGTGAGAACTCCAAGGACTATCAGTGACTGTCAAAATGGAGGGTGGATGTTACGCACCGCCGTGGCCCTGGATTCAGGAACCAGGGCGACTGTACTCAATATGTGAATACGGGCGGATAGATTCTAAACCGAATTGATCAGATCATGGGTATCACCGCGGAGCCTTCTTTTTTGGAGCGAAATCTCGGTAATTGCTCTATCAAGCTGGCCAAGGGACGCGATGGTCATCCAGGGACTACCATTGATGATCCGTGCCCATAATGCGTCCAGGTGGTCCCCTGTGCAGGCCCCGAGGCGTGACATCAATTCAATCTGTCCTTTCTGACCGCTGGGCCCTGGACCTGAACCAGAGTCGCGTGTTGCGCTGGAATCTAAAAGAATGAAGCCCGATCGGCATCGAGCTTCATTTGACAACCTTCGTGTTTTCTTTCTAATTAAACACCCGGACTAATCGGGTAATGCGCTCGCCGTCACGCCAAAAGGTTCGCCTAACCAGACGAGAGCGGCGATTGCCTACCTGTGTCTTGCGGTATTGTCC
>DATLNN010000212.1:0-5207 GCA_035536695.1 Pyrinomonadaceae bacterium
GGACCGCGGCCACCTCGTCCGGGGTTCCCGCCGCGACGATCTCACCACCACCAACCCCACCTTCAGGGCCGAGGTCGATCACGTGGTCGGCTGTCTTGATGACATCCATATTATGCTCTATAACGAGCAGGCTGCCCCCGTTGTCGATCAACGCCCTAAATGCGGCGAGCAGTTTGTTGATGTCCTCAAAATGGAGCCCAGTGGTCGGTTCGTCAAAGATGAAGAGCGTTTTGGATGTCGTTTTCTGCGACAGGTGCGATGCGAGCTTTACCCGCTGGGCTTCGCCGCCCGACAGTGTCGTGGCCGACTGGCCAAGCCGTAAATAACCCAATCCGACCGATTCAAGAACTTTGAGCCTTGTTACAAGCTTTCCGACATCCTTAAAGAAAAGGATCGCCTCGCGCACGGTCAGCTGCAGCGCTTCGTGAATGCTCTTCCCCTTGTATTTGACATCGAGTATGTCCTGCTTGAAACGCATCCCGCGGCAGTCATCGCATGTCAACTCGACATCGGCAAGGAACTGCATTTCGATCGTGACGGTCCCGCTGCCCTGGCAAATCTCGCATCGCCCGCCGGGTACGTTAAACGAGAAATGCGATGCGTTGAAGCCTTTCGCCTTTGCGCCGTTTGTGGCTGCAAAAGTCTCTCGAATGGTGTCGTATCCCTTGATGTAGGTCACCGGATTTGACCGAGGTGTGCGACCAATCGGTGACTGGTCGACCAGAATAATATCGTCGACGAGTTCGCCGCCCTTTATTTCCTTGAAAAATCCGACATGCGAATTCCACTCTCCGCGTTTTTTCTTTAGCCCGGCATAAAGGACGTCGTGGACCAGCGTGGACTTTCCGGAGCCGGACACACCGGTGACGCACACCAGCATATTGAGCGGGATCTTAACCGTGACGTTCTTCAGATTATGCTCGCGTGCTCCGATGATCTCGATCTGACTCTTTGTCGCCGAGCGACGTTTGTCCGGGATCTTGATCTGGGCGTCGCCGCGAAGGTACCGCGCCGTAAGCGAGCTGTGGTGCTTCAAGAGGGCCTGGAAGTCGCCTTCGAAGATCACTTCACCGCCAAACTCACCGGCATGCGGCCCGATGTCAATGATGTGGTCGGCGGCGCGCATAGTCTCTTCATCGTGCTCAACAACCAGCACCGTGTTGCCGATATCGCGCAGGTTCTCAAGTATCTTGATAAGACGAGAGTTATCGCGCGGATGCAGGCCAATGCTTGGCTCGTCCAGGACGTACAGCGTACCGACGAGGAGCGAGCCCAGGTTAGTCGCCAGCTGGATCCTCTGTGCCTCGCCGCCCGACAGGGTAGCGGCAAGCCGGCTTAGAGTAAGGTAGTCGAGCCCAACCTCGACCAGGAATTTCAAGCGGCGGCGGATCTCGAGCAGCAGCTTGTCGGCGATCTGCGAGCGTTCGCTGTCGAGTTGGAGGGTCTCGAAGAACACGTGAGCGTCGCGTATCGACATCTCGACGATCTCAGGCAGCGAGCGCGTGCCGATCTTAACATCACGTGCCTCCTGCCGCAGACGCTGGCCGTCGCAATCGGGGCACTTAGTGTAGCCGCGATATTTCGCCAGGAACACGCGGACGTGGAGCTTATATTTCTTGGTCTCGAGCCATTCAAAAAATCCTTTTATCCCTCGCCAGCCTTCGTCGCCATAGATCACGCAGTTCTGCTGATAATCGGACAGGTCCGCGAACGGCGCCTTTATGTCGATATTGGCGGACGCAGCATATTTCAAGAGCTCTTTTTGTGCCCAGGCATGAGTCGGCCTCGTAAACGGGTCGATCGCGCCTTCCTTTATCGACTGAAGTGGATTTGAGATCACCAGGCCGTAATCGATACCGATCGTATTGCCGAACCCCTGGCATGTGCGGCACGCGCCGTACGGCGAGTTAAAGCTGAACAGGTGCGGCTCGGGTTCTTCGTATCGGGTATCGTCATGTTTGCAAATAAAGCAATCGGAGAACTTCAGGTCGGAACCACCTGCGCCTACGGGTGGTTGAGGCGAACGTATCTCGAGCGCATTGGTGGCCCGTTCCACCAACATTTCTGGTTGGCCAGTTAAACCACCCGCTACCGCAGGTGGTTCTGACAGCTTGATGACGGCTGCATGGCCCTCGCGAAAGCACGTCTCGAGCGAATCGACCAGTCGCTGGCGTATATCGGGCGCGGCCTTTAGACGGTCGATGAGAACGAACGTGTTTGCAAAGTCGTCGTATGGATAGTCCTCAGGCTTTTGCAGCTCGATCGTTTCGCCGTCGCGAAATAGTCGGGAAAAGCCCTGCTGCAGCAGCGAGATCAAAAACGCCGCAGTGCTGAGGCCCTTGGCCGCCGGTGTAGCTTTAGCCTTCCGTGCGGTTCTTACGGTCTCACGCGAAAGCTCGTCCTGGATCGGAAACAGCACGTAAAACCTGGTTCCTTCGGCCAGTTGGGCGAGAATGTCATCCGCCGCGGACTCCGGCGAGTCCTTCTTGACCTCGCGGCCGCATTTGTGACAGATCGTCGTACCGGCCCGCGCAAATAAGAGTCTCAAATAATCATAGATCTCGGTTTGGGTCGCGACGGTCGAGCGCGGGTTCTTTGTCGAATTCTTTTGCCTGATCGCGATCGCCGGCGCGATGCCGATGATCTCGTCGACATCGGGTTTGTCCATTCGCTCGAGGAATTGCCTGGCGTACGCCGAGAGGGATTCGACATATCGCCGCTGCCCCTCGGCATATAACGTGTCAAAGGCGAGCGAGGATTTACCCGACCCGGAAACCCCGGTGATGACCGTAAGCTTATTTACCGGCAGCGAGACCGTGATGTTTTTTAGGTTGTGCACCCGCGCCCCGCGAACGATAATTTGTTCCTCTTTCTGTTTAGCGGCTTGCATAGACGAGATTTCCGGCATGAAGGCAAAAGAGTATTTTATCAAATCCAGATGGACGGACAAAGGAACGAGTTGTAGCGGCGGATAGGTGAGACGGCGTTGTTATGGCCCAACCGAGTGATTGAGCTTTTTGCAGACGAAAGAGAACGCCATCTATGGCCGGGCCGGATGATTTGCGCGCAGAACGTGCAAGGCTGCAGCTATCGCCCCGCCCGTTCTCTTGATCTGCAGGATGGAAAGTTACCAGCGGATATCGTAACGGCCAAGATTTTCCCGCCAGTCGTCAGGTTCATCACATAGAACGATCGGTATCTGGCCTTCCATATAGATCTCGCAGTTACGATCACGCGATAGCCGGTACGTACGTCCCGACGGTGAGCAGACAGTCAGGGTCACACGCTCATCAGCGACCTTTGAAATGGCCGCGAACCGCCAATCCTGACGGGCGCGCACAATGAGTCGGGATCCGACCGCGAAATGATCGAGTGTTATTTGAGCTTCGACTGTATCCAATGTACAAGCGGTCAGGCCGCCGGATGGTCTTCAAAAACGGAATCCGTCGCCGTTGCTTTTCTATTTGCGTAAAGGCGAAGGCCAACGGCCATCAGAAAAAGGGAAATTCCGATCCAGACCACGACCCATAAGAAGCCTGGTATTCCGGTCGCCGCCGCCATGTTGCCTGCGTCTGAGCTAATGTCGGAGCCGACAAGCGGAGCGTTGATCAAGAGCACGGTCTTTAGATCGGAAAGTGCATTTAGCAGGCACTGCACCGCCAGAAATGCGACGGCAACATTAGCCACTCGCAGGCTGGCAAAGCGGGCGATCGCAAAAAGAGCTGCGGTCAGGACCGCCCCGGCGACCACAGTAAACAATACGCTTGAGAAGGGGACCTGAAGGGAAAGAAAATTAAAGATCGGGCTCAGAATGCCAAAAACCAGAGTCATCACACCGACAAATGCGCCGGCCCCAAAGAGTATCCGTCGCGGCGATACTGAGCGCCGGATGAGATACAGCATCAGGACACCAAAAAATGCTGTCCCAAGATACCCTGCGCTTGATGTAAGTATCTGGCCCAGGAAACCCGATGGTGCCGAGTAAACGGCACCGCTGCCATCCGACGCGATGGTCAGGCTCTGAACGGAACCGCCGGTCAAAATGGCGACCAGCGCGTGGCTGCCTTCATGAATAAAGGTCACGAAAAGCCGTATCGGATAGACGAGATACTCGGCATATGGGATAAACCACAAAACGACGGTAGCCACCGTTGCCAATAGCAACAAGGTAAGCTGCGGTTTCGCGTCTTCGGCCAGTTTGTATCGCATAATTTTTACCTCTATGAGCGAATACGTCTATTGTAATGGAAAGTTCGGGTTCCGTTAACTCCGGACTACCCTAAATATGATCATCTGCCCAAGCCCGCGCGTAAGCAAGGGCGATACACTCAAGTTGACGGTTTCGTCCCCTGCTACTCACGCGCGGGGCTATGCATCCCATCCCGTGGAAGCGTGTCAGGCAAAGGCCTTACCGCCGGTTTTAGAAACCAATTTGATGTCGGTTATAAGAATATCCTTCTGCACTGCCTTGCACATGTCGTAAACGGTAAGAGCCGCCACCGAAACGGCTGTAAGAGCCTCCATCTCTACACCGGTCTGGGCGGTCGTCACGGCTTCAGCCTCCAGATAGATCCCGTCATCCCGAAGCTCAGCAGTTACATTCACTTTTGAAAGATTGATCTGATGGCAGAGCGGTATCAGTTCCGACGTTTTCTTTGCCGCTATAATGCCGGCGATCCGGGCGATCTCCAGCGGGTCTCCTTTCGGCGTCGTATTGTCTTTCAAAGCGGACAATGTGGCGGCAGACAAAAGGACTTTGCCGGAAGCGACAGCCCGCCGGGCCGTCGTCTCCTTTCCTGAGACATCGACCATTTTTACCTTACCGGCGTCGTCGAAATGCGAGAGATCATTCATATCAGAGATAGACGATTCGGGCGACCTCGCCTTTTGCTATTAAGCGTCCTTTTGGCACGACCGCCAGGGAATCGGCGCGGGCAAATCCTATAAGGTCCGACGACCCGAGCCATTTGAGCGGCCGTGCGATAAGCTGCCCAGCCTTATCTGTTTCAAGCCTTGCCGGCAAATACGTGTCCCGCTCGGCGGCGCCTTTTGCGTCCGAGCTCAGAACAGCAACGCCCGCCCTCATGTCTACATCCGTCGCACCCTGCATAAGCAGCATTGCCCGGCGAACGAACAGATGGAATGTCACCGCCGCCGAAACGGGATTGCCAGGCAGCCCGAAAACAAGCGTTTTGCCGATCCGGGCA
>DATLNN010000213.1:0-4176 GCA_035536695.1 Pyrinomonadaceae bacterium
CGTGTCGCCGTTTGTCGATTTCACCTCGACGACCCCTTCGCCCACCTCGAGGATCGATATATCGAACGTACCGCCGCCAAAGTCGAACACGGCGATCGTCTCGTCCTTTTTCTTGTCGAGCCCATAGGCCAACGCCGCCGCTGTGGGCTCATTTACGATGCGCAGCACCTCGAGTCCCGCGACCTTGCCGGCGTCCTTGGTCGCCTGACGCTGGGCGTCGTTAAAGTAAGCAGGTACAGTAATTACGGCCTTTTCCACCTTCGCGCCCAGATAGTCCTCAGCCGACTGCTTCAATTTCTGCAGCACCATCGCCGCTATCTCAGGCGGGCTGTACTGCTTGCCGTCTGCATTTACCCGCACATCGCCATTCGAGGCCTTTTCGACCTTGAACGGCACCTGTTTGATCTCTTCGGAAACCTCGTCATACTTGCGGCCCATAAACCGCTTGATCGAATAAAGCGTGTTCTCAGGGTTCGTGACCGCCTGGCGTTTGGCGACCTGACCAACCAGCCTGTTGCCGTCCTTTGTAAACGCGACCACCGACGGGGTCGTCCGCCCACCCTCACTGTTAGTAATGACGACTGGCTCGCCGCCCTCCATCACAGCAACGACCGAATTGGTCGTCCCCAAATCGATACCGATAATTTTGCTCATATTTTTCCTCTCCCGCTGCCTATTACTGCTTAGCTCTTAATAAACTATAAACTTGAGCCTTGGGAAATGATAAAGGTTGAGTGTGTTATTGTCAAGTCTAGTTTTGTACACGACGAGCTTCCCCAAGCCGCAATACACCAAATGAGGTACTCGAATCTGGCGCAATCAATCGGTTGAATGGCTGGGCGTGGACTATCAGCCACGACTGTAACCTGGATGACAGGCACGATATCATAATTGCTTACATATTATTAGGGACTATCTACATCGGCGGTCACCCAGACAAATGCTGGAAAACGGAACACTCTTACAGGACAGATTTTTGATCGAAGAACCGATTGGCGTTGGCGGAATGGGTGCTGTTTACCTCGCGACAGATCAAAAATTCGGCAGCAAGGTCGCTATAAAGCAGACGGCGTTTGATAACCCCGAGCTTATTCAGGCGTTTGAACGCGAGGCCAGGCTGCTTAATACTTTGCACCATCCCGTACTACCGCATGTTTCCGACTTCTTCGCCGAAGACGGCACGCAGCTGCTGGTGATGGAGTATATCGAGGGCGAGGACCTCTCGGAGATACTGAAACGAGGCGAACGCTTAGGGATCGACGATATTCTCCGGTGGACGTTCGAATTGCTGGATGCCCTTGATTATCTCCACTCGCACGAACCGCCTATCGTCCATCGTGACATTAAGCCCAACAATCTAAAACTGACGCCGAGGGGCAATATTGTGCTGCTCGATTTCGGGCTCGCTAAGGAAACATCGGCCAGCACGGCGGGCATGCGCAGCGTGTTTGGCTATTCGCGCCGTTATTCTCCGCTTGAGCAGATCGAGGGCACCGGTACCGACACCCGCTCGGACATCTTTTCGCTCGGGGCGACGATCTTTCACCTCTTGACGGGCGATTCGCCGCCGGACGTGCTGGCACGAGCGTCGGCTATTGTTGCTGGCCGCCCCGACCCGTTAAGACTTGCCAGCGATATAAACACCCGGGTCCCGGTAGAGCTTGCGAGTATCGTCTATTCTGCTCTGTCGCTAAATGCGGATGATCGCTTCGTTTCGGCGTCGGCCATGCGCACGGCCCTAGAAGCGGCGTTTAGCCATGCGGGCGTATCGGATGTGACCAGCGAGGCTCTAGGGCCGGCGGCACCCGGGACGGCGGAACCGGAGGCTCCGGCCGAACCCGCATTGGACGTGCCAGCCGAAGAACATGTGGCCGATGCCGCTGAAGAAGAGAGCGTAATACCACTCTTAGCGAAAGTGCCATTTAGCGACGGGGTATCGGGCGAGCCGTCATACACGAGCGCTCCCTGGTTCAGGCCGGCCCTAGCAGCAGCTGTCCTCGTTGTCCTTACAACACTTGGATTTGGGATATATAATTCACTGCAGGAAACCGAACCGAGAGTGGAAGCGGCGCCCTCCGGCTTGCCGGCTGACCCACCAGCGTCGAAAGGTCAGCTGACTGGCTCGCAGCCGGGACGTTCGCGCGATACGAAGAAATCGGACGATGAACAATCGGAGCCGGAAACGGCCCGAACAGACAATGCGAACGCGCTCAAGAATGATTCGGGCGACACGGCCTCGTCCGAGCGATCCGATGCAAACCCTGACGAGCCTGCCGCAACGAAGCGAGCGGAACGGCCGACGGTCCCTCGGGCGCAACGTCAGCCGGAGGAGTTGGAGACGGACCAGCCCCCCGTAGCCACGATCGAGACCATTTTTACGGGGCGCCCGGCTAGTGAGCCTACCCCGGACGATATTTCGAATGAAGAAAGGCTTCAACGCAAACGCGAACGGCAGAAAAAAGGCAAACGCCCGATACGCCCGTTCTGAGTTAGCGAAGTACGCGAATATCGCGTTCGCTCGCGATCCGCCATCCCGCGTTCGTTCGCTGCCATCGCAACTCCTGAATGACCTCGCCCGCTCGGGTCCTTTTACGATCGACAACCCTGTATTTCTTTTGAAAGCGCATTGCCGCCGTCTGCCCGCCCTCTTGGAAAACGATCTCAGGCTCATCGGCCGCAATGTCTATAGAGCTTGCACTTAAGAACACCCGTTCCTTTTCGGCGCGAACGAACCCGACCGGTATGTTCCTGGTCAGGTAATACGCCCTTAGCTGGGGCATGTAGTATGCCATCTGCCGGCCGATGTCACGATCGTTTGTGGCGTCGATCCAGTCGGTTAAGGCGGACCTCAGGATGTCGGCTTCATTGCCTTCGCCGCCCGCGGGCGCGGGCCGTGATCGCGCCGGGGTCCGCTGCCGAGACGCGGCGGGCGGGACGACGTCGGAATATCGCATTTCTCATTCGAAGTTCTTGATCAGTACTGCATCACGGATCTGTTCGCCGCGGGCTACATAGAGCTTTGTGCCGTCGGGCGAGAAGGTGTGAAAATATACATAGCCTTTGGGAAAATTTGTGAGCTGACGCGGGGCTGACCCGCCCAAGGGCTGTAACCAGACATTGACGGTGTTGTCGCGGAATGCCTGATATGTCACGGCCTGCCCGTCGGGTGTCCATTTCACACCCCCATCTAATCCGGCCAGCTTATGGTATCAGCGACTGGACCAGGGAGCCATCAGACGCGGACAAGATCTTTAGGCCGCCGGTGGTCACGCCGGCGATATGTTTTCCATCGGACGAAAGGCTGGGTATCAAGCCGGTCGTCTCCATAGCTTTGATATCGAGGGTCTGGCTGCCGTCGACAGAGGTCTTCCTGAAAATTGTTTTTCCACGCCCGCCGTCCGTGAGGTTCGAACCGTAATATACCCATTGGCTATCCGGCGAGATCGTCGAACTGACCTCATGACTCTCTCCATACGTGAGCTGCGTAAGATTTTCGCCATCTATATCTATGCGGTAAAGGTGGCTGAAACCGTTGCGACGGGCTGAAAAAATAAAGTAGCGCCCGTCGGGAGTGGAACGCAGTTCTTCTACGAACTGCAGTTGAAGCCCGATCTGTTGCTGGTTCGAACCATCCGCGTTCATGACCCATACGCCCAAATTCTCGCCAACACGCGAGATGTAGCCGATGCGTCCGTCCGGCAGGGGAGCGATCCCCGCGTTGCCGTCCAATTGGCCGTTTGTCAGCGGGACGGCAGACGAAGTACTTCCGTCCGCATCGACCGCCCAGATCTGGGAGAGCTTCTTATGCGGCACAACCAGCAGCGAGTTGTAGGCAGTAATGCCGAGCGATGATGCCTGGTAGCGGCTTCCGTCGGTCGAGATGCGGCGCGATCGTCCGTCGGCAGCGGAAAGGTAATAGACCTGGTCGCGCCGGGTGGTGTAGCTCTCGCCCGAGCGGGTGCCTATAAATACAAGTCCGTCGCCGTTTGGCGTCCAGGCCATGCGGAAACAAGTGTCCCATCGCTCCGACGACAGATCCTTGACCGCTCCGGTCTGAAGGTCGAGAACTGCGATCGCACAAAGGCCTTCGCCACCCGGTGTATGAAGATCGAGGGCTCCGAAGGCAATGTATTTGCCGTCGGGCGACCAAGCATTACCGTATGAGAAAACCCGGCC
>DATLNN010000214.1:0-7791 GCA_035536695.1 Pyrinomonadaceae bacterium
GGCGTGTTCGTCTCGGTCGGACTCGGGTTCGACTTGCAAACGAGCATTATTGTAAGCGGCGTCGTGATGCTGCTTTACACATTCATGGGCGGTTTGTGGGCCGTAGTCGTAACTGACTTTGTGCAGTTTATTATTCTCACGCTGGGCGTCGTCGTGCTGTTTCCCCTGGTTTTTTCGCAATTCGATTCGATAGGCGATTTTGTCGGCCGGACGCCGCCCGGTTTTATCTCACCGGTCAACGAACCGTTTTCGCTTGTCTATATTTTCGCGTTCTACTTACTCATCACGTTGAGCTACAACGGCAATTGGGCGTTTGCACAGAAGTTTTACAGCGTTCGCGACGAACGCGATGCCCGAAAGGCGGGAATGCTCGCCGTTGGGTTGAAGATCATCGGCCCGCCCTTATTTATTCTACCGGCGATCGCCGCCCACAGTCTGATGCCGGAGCTTGCGATAGCGCCCAATTCGCCGCAGTACACCTACGCAGCTCTTTCGTTGAAATTTCTGCCGGTGGGCCTGATGGGACTGATGATCGCCGCAATGTTTTCGGCCACGATGTCCACGCTGAGCGGCGACTACAACGTCATGGCCAGCGTTATCACCGAGGACATTTATCGACGCCTATTCGACAAGGACGCAAGCCAGAAGCGACTGGTGATCGTGGGGCGTGTCGCAACGCTGGTGGTCGGCATGCTCACGATCGTGATCGGAATAAGTCTCATGGCCTCCGCCCAAAAAGGATTGTTCGAGGTAATGGTGACCGTCTTCGGTCTTTTCGTGGGACCTATGCTTATCCCGATGCTCGCCGGGCTTTTGACCCGTCGCGTTACATGGCGCGGCGCGGCCGCGGGCATCGCGGTCGGTTTCGTGTCGGGACTCTCTTTCTTTCTCTACAAGGCCTTTATTCTAACGGGCCAGCCGGGAATCGATCCTAATTGGCTTCGATACGATTACGAGGCGATCAGCATTCTAACGAACTTTTCCCTAACGATCGGAGCAATGGTAGTTACCAGTGTCTTTGAGAAGAAGACCGAAGAGGACAAGGAGCAGATCGACGCATTTTTTGAAAAACTTTCGACACCGGTCGATATCGAGTTGACACACGCAAACGTCACCGGCGAGATATTTTCGCCCTTTAAGATCATCGGTTGGGTGACCGCCGGTACGGGACTAATGCTGATGATCTCGGGCATCGTTCAGCCCGAAAATGTCGGCCGGTACGTCAACCTGGGATCCGGCCTCGCTCTTATCCTGCTCGGCGCCGGGCTCTACCAATTGCACCGGAGGTTTATGCGCAACGCCGAACGGGTCCGCGATGAAAAGGCCGCACCGGCTGCGTAGCCCATCGTGACAGATCATCTATGAAACTTTGTCGTTACCAAATTGATCTTACCTTAAGTCTTGGCTGCCTCGTCGGGCAAGACAAGATCCTTGATATTTCGGGGATATCGGGCGGCAAGGACCTTCTCGCGTTAATTGATGACGGCCCGGCATTGGAGAGAATCGAAAAAGTTGTCAACGAGAACGGCATCCGAGCCGAAAAACTGATCGACTTGCATCGGGTCAGCCTCCATCCACCGATCGGCCGCCCAGGCAAGATCGTCTGCCTCGCCGGCAACTATGGCGCACACATTACGGAAAGCGGATATGTCGAGCCCGCAACACGCGCAAATTTTACGCAACAGCTTTTTCTAAAGCCTTCAAGTTCGCTGCTTGGTGACGGCGGCGTCATCGAGCTTGGACAAACAAATCACCGCGTCGGCTGGGAAACCGAGCTTGCATTGGTTATCGGGAAGGGCGGAAAGAATATCGACGCCGCTAATGCATACGATCATGTTTTTGGCTACACGATCCTCAACGACATCTCCGAGCGCGGCTTAAATTCGACGATTGAGGACCGTCACGTGCGAGAAATGGACGGTTTTTGTGATTGGCTCGCCGGCAAGTGGTTTGACGGCTTCGCCCCGTGCGGGCCATGCATCGTGACGAAAGACGAGATACCGCGTCCGCATGAATTGAAGATCGGGTTCTATCTCAACGGAGAAATGCGTCAGCACGGCAGTACGCTCGATATGATCTTTTCGATTCCGGAACAGATTGCATACATTTCATCCATTATGACGCTCGAACCGGGCGACATTATTTCAACCGGTACCCCGTCGGGCGCGGGTCTTGGCGGCGCGCAAGCATCGCTCGAAGACGGTGACGAGCTTGTTTGCGTGATCGAGGGTATCGGCACTTTGAAAAACACGGTGAGGTGGGTGGCATGAAAACACTCGATTGGGTCGTCGTTGGCCTCTATTTCCTTTTCATGCTCGTTATCGGGCTTTACTTTATGCGGCGTGCTGGCCGCAGTGTGGCCGATTACTTTGTGTCGGGGCGCAACATGCCGTGGTGGATCATCGCGTTGTCGGCGGTGGCGACGTACACGGATGCCGGCCTGGCGCCTGCGGTAACAATGCTCACGTATCAAGGCGGCTTGCTTGGGAATGCCGTCTGGTGGATTCCGTATGTTATATGGATGCCGATCGGCGCGGTCCTTTGGTCGAAATACTGGCGAAGACTCGGCACGGTTACATCCGCCGAACTCCTCGGGGTTCGCTACGGCGGCAAGTTCGCACACGCGTATCGGGGCGTTTATGCAGTCTTTATGAGCGTGTTTATTGTCGTGCTGATGGGCTATGTTTCCGGCTGGCTCGGTGCCGCTCTCGGGCCTATTCTCGGCTGGGAGCCAATGAGTCTGATCCTGTTTTCCGCGATCGTTACGGCAGTCTACACCGTTACATCGGGCCTTTACGGCGTAGCCTACACGGACGCTTACCAGTTTGGCATCTTTCTGATTGGCAATATTATCCTCGTGCCCATCGTGCTCGCCGGCGTCGGCGGCATGGACAACGTCTATCAAATGATCGAAACGACGCGCGGGGCCGGTACGGAGGCGTTCTTCAGCGTTTCGCTGCCGGCCCCGGGGCTTGATCATTTGACGATCATGGCATTCGTTGTCCAGGGCCTCTTTTTCGCGGCGTCGCCTACCGGCGGCGAAGGCTTTACGGCACAGCGTTTTATGGCCGCGAAAAATGAGTTTCACGCACAGGTAGGCCAGCTTTTCAACACCCTTTTGACGCTTATCATTCGAGTAGTCCCGTTTATTTTTCTCGGGGTCATTGCCGCGGCGCTATTCGCACCCGGAACCGTTGCCGAACCGGGTGAGATTTGGGCGAGAATGGTCAACACATATGCGCCCACCGGCCTGCTCGGATTGCTTGTCGCGGGTATTTTTGCCGCCTATATGTCCACGATCAGCACTCAGATGAACTGGGGAGCCTCGTATATCGTCAACGATTTTTACAGGCCGTTTGTCAAAAAAGAGGCGAGCGAAAAGCATTATGTGATGGTCGGACGGATCGGGTCGGTGGTGATCTTCGCGTTCTCGCTGTTCGTTTCATACTACTTTGTCGAAGGTCTGCGGGCCTGGTTTCTTTTCATCAACTCGGTTGTTTTTGCGTTTATTCTGCCGCTCTCATGGCTTCGGTTTTTCTGGTGGCGCCTAAATATTTACGGAGAGGCCGCGGCGCTCGTAATTGGCCTGCCGCTCAGTTATATCGTCTGGTTTCCGCTCGGGTTTTCCAATGAACAGGCCCACCCGTTTTGGGAGGGCTTCATGCTGCTGTTCGGGTTAGGGATGCTGACGATAGTCATCATCAGTCTGTTGACTCCCGCCGAGAAGATCGAAACTCTACGAGAATTTTATCGGCGGTGCCGTCCGCCCGGTTTCTGGGGACCGGTCGTCACCGAATTTTCCGGGGACGAACGTGCGCAAATCCGCGACGAAACTCTTCGCGATCTGATCGACTGCGTACTCGGCGTGGCTTTCTGCGCGGCAGCTATACTGGCCGTAATCGCCCCGTTCGGCGGTCATTGGGGCGTGCTCGCGGCGTCATTACTTATCGTATTTACGTGCGGCGGATTATTTATGTGGCGGTGGTCAAAACGCGGCGTATTCCGGTCGCTAGGAGACACTGCGGAGGAACCTGCTGCGGATTCTGGCAATAAATAAGATTATGAAAAGACATTTTTTCTTACTCACGCTGCTAGTCGTTTTCGGATTTGCCGGCGCCGTCCGTGCGGCCGAGGTCCATGCGCTCTGGGCACATCCGCCCGAGGCGGGAACGACGGCCGCGTCGGTTCGCGCTTTCGTCGCCAAATGCAAACGAGCTCATATAGACGTCATTGTGATGGACGTCAAGGACAGCAACGGCGGCCTGTACTGGAAGAGCAAAAAATTCCCGCAGGCGATCGCCAGGGGTTATGAGAATTTCGACATGCTCGAACATCTCGTTCGTGAAGCTCACGCCGTCGGCATTCGTGTTGATGCATGGCTCGTCGATTATCTCGAGGGGGCTAACGGTGCCGCCATCCGCGCTCATCCGGAATGGGCGCAGCTAAATCCGAACGGTGAAACGACCCTGTCGGAAAAGCTCGGTAAAACGCGTCCCTATCCTTATGTCTGGATGTGCCCGGCGCAGCGGCCTGGCTATACCGATCAATGGCTGATACCGCTTTATGAGGAAATCGCGGCCAATTATAAGGTCGACAGCCTGCACCATGATTATATTCGATATCCCGGCGACGTCGCGCCGGACAGTTATTGTTTCTGCGATTACTGCCTGAAGAACATTCCACGTTACGCAATGCTCAGCTATGAAACGCGTGCGGACGAGCGGTACCGGGTGACGCCGGCGCAAAACATAATCCATGCCAACTGGTGGAGCGACCCGACGATGATTCCGGCGGATTGGGACAAACTTGATCGCCGCGAGAAAGCGGACTATATCCTTAACGGCCGCACGATCCCGGGCGGACAGCCTGATATGCGTTATTTCTTTTACGATTATCGCGTCCACCAGATCGACAAGTTTGCGCGCGAAACCACCGAGCGGGTAAAAAAGATCAATCCGAAGACGGAAATCTCAGCGGCTGTATTTAAGAATCCGATCCTTAGTGCACGGTTTATCGGGCAGCATTGGGAGCGCTGGAACCCATGGATCGACGTCTATATGCCCATGACCTATCGCAGCCATTTTGCCGGGAGCTTCGATGCTTATCTCGATCATTTAACCGAAACAACGGAGCGACAGTTGGAATGGACGGGGCGAGGCCGGCCGCTGTATGCGGGGATCGCCTCGACGTATCTGTATCGCGAAGAGTTCCAGCCTCTTGACACGATGCGGGACCGCCTGGCCGAAATGCAGACTCTTCCGGCTACGGATGTTAAATCGCGGACTGAAAAGGCGCGCGATATATCGGCCGCGTTCGATTCCGCCCGCCAACGGCTCGCTCAATTTGCGCCGTCGGTCGAAAAAGAACTGGCCGGAATGGTCAGTGCTGTAACGTCGAACGAAGGAAGCGGCGCGACCGCGGCGAACATGGACCAGCTCGCCAAACGGCTGGCCGCGTTTCGAGCGGATGTGCCGCCGGGATTTTGCCCGCCGGAGAAACTTGCCGCCTCAATTAACGCCGCCCGGAGAGCCAAGCCCCACGGCATCGCAATATTTGCGGCCGGAAGCCTTGATCGCGAAAAACTGTGGGAGGTCCTCGAACGCGAGTTCGCGGACAAGAAGGTCAACTGACGTAAGGATCGCAGTCGTTAAAAAATGCAGCTACTCGTAATGGTTTACAGATCGCAAACGAGAATCTTTTCAATTTCGTCCTTCGCGGTGTTTTGTTTGCTCGTGTTTCATTCGATCGCGGCCGCGCAAAACGCCCGGCTGACCGAATTTTCTTCACGCGAGGATTTTCAAGGTGACGGCCTTGGCCAATGGGCGAGCTACCCGCCCGCGCAGGACATTGGGTACGAGCCCTCGATAACCCCGACGCGAGAATTCGATGCTCCGGGTGGACGGGCATTGATGCGTTGGATTCAGCCCACGCGGGCTGGCGAGCTGCGTTTCGGGTTTATTCGAAAAGTTGATTTTACATTGACCAGTGGGACACGGTTCGTTTTCGACTACAGAATAAATGCGCCGACGGAGAACGTGCGGATCGAGATCGGTGTTGCGGGTGCCGACGGCCATCGATATACGACCGGGGTCCAAGCGATCACGAATCGCTGGGCAAAGGTGTTGGTGAAACAAAGCGATCTGCGGCGCGGAGGTGGCGAGCCGTTCACCGCAGGCACGAGCGTAGAGGCGGTCTATCTTACCGCTCAAATCGACGGAGCAGGTAAGGACACGATCTATAGATTTCTAATCGACAATGTGGAGTTTTCGGGATCGAGAGCAGCGGCGTTCGAGATCATTCGTCCCGTTTCATCATCGATCTTACCATGGGATGCCTCGATCGCGGCCATTGGATTTCGTCAAGGCGACGTCTTTCGAATCGAAGCCCGCGTCCCCGTTCCGCTCGCCCGGGCATCGGGCACGGTCGTCGACAAGAACGGTCGCGTGGCCGCGAGTGTGGTTCTGTATGATGACGGGACCAACGGCGATGCGAAAGCTAAAGACAATATATGGACAAATGGATCATCTCACCGATTTGCGGGCAATGATCCTCCGGGGTTATGGCGGGCCGATCTTAGCGGGACGGCAGCGGACGGAAAAACGATGTCGACGCGGCTTCGCTTCCTCGTTCATCCGTCCGGCCCGCGGTTACATCCGAGACTCTATTTTGACGCCGGTGATAAAGCAAAACTTATCGCCCGATCGCAGGATCCGCGGTTGGCAAAGGTCTGGGAATATATTCGTACGACAGCAAAAAACACCAGGGCGACGGGAAACATCGCTCACGGCGGCGATGTATTTCGCCAGCTGGATAAAGAATATCTGTTGCCATCACTGCTTGGTTATTTTGACGTCTTGAACCGTGCTCGCAGCCGGATTGCGTATAACGCTTTTGTTGCGTACATAACCGACGACATCGAAGCGCGTGCGGCCGCAAAGCATGCAATGCTAGCCGTATCGCGTTGGCAGCGTTGGGAACCGCCATGGTTTACCGCTCATGGGCAGCACACATATTACCCGGCCGGTCTGCTCGCCGTCGATGTTGCCCTCGGCTACGATCTGCTCTATGAGCACCTAACCGAGATCGAACGCTCACAGATACGGCGCGCGCTTATAGAAAAACAGATCATTCCGACTTACAAGGAATATTTCGTCGATAATCGCGCGATGGCGGACACTAGTAACTGGATCTCCCATACGGTCGGCGGCGCGCTTATCGCCGCGTCCGCGATTGCCGGTGATGTGGGGCCGGAAGAATCGAACGGCAAATTCGATCTGTACGTCAACGGGCTTTTGATGAAGATCGAGGCCCACATGGCGGCGAGTTACCTGGCCGACGGCAGTTACGGCGAGGGAATCAGCTACCAGGAGTTCGATTCGGAAACGCTTGCACCGATGCTAACGACTCTTGAGCGCGCATTTGGCATCGATTACTGGAATACCACTCACGTAAAGGATTCGCTGCGCTACTCGCTATATGCGTTGACCGACCCGCGCGAAGCAAGCCCGGACATGGGGGACACCCATCCGTCCGCGGGCCACGGGATTTCGCCTATAATTTATCGCAGCAAGGACCCGGTTTTGCGTTGGTTCTACTCGCGTTTTGACCGGCCCTCGCTCACGCAGTTTATTTTTTATGACGAATCGGTGCAGCCAAAGTCGCCGACGGCCGCGGGAATTCCGACATCGACGATCTTTGGAGACAAGGGAAATGCCGTATTCCGTACCGGTTGGGAGAAAGATTCCATCACGATGCTCTTCCGCGCCGGGCCCAATTTTAATCATCACCACG
>DATLNN010000215.1:0-10091 GCA_035536695.1 Pyrinomonadaceae bacterium
GGCCAAATACCCGTGGTTGTCTATGGCGGCGGCACGGAGAGCCTGGCGGCGACCGCTGAACTCAAGGAACTGGCCGCAATATTGCGAACTGACGCTGGCGTGAACACTGTATTCTCGCTCGATATTGATGGAATAGGGGTCAACGATGTCATTTTCCAGGACCGCCAGATACATCCCGTCAACGGACGGCTGATACACGCCGATCTGCGGCGGTTCGCCAAGGGCGAGAAGATCGAGATGACCGTGCCGATCCATCTAATTGGTGAACCGGAGGCATTAAAGGAAGAGGGAGCCGTTCTTTCGCAGGCCCTGCGTGAGATCAAGGTGCTGTGCGAGCCCGCTAGAACGCCGGACTCGATAGATGTTGATATCTCGGAGCTTACTACCGAGCATTCGATCCATGTATCGGATCTCAAGGTAGGCGAGGGCATCGAGATCCACGAGCTGCCCGAGACGGTCGTCGCGTCGATCGTGATCGTCAGCGAGGAAGTCCTCGAACCGCAGATCGAGGAAGGCGCTGAGCCTGAGGTAGTGGGCGGAGATGCGACTGGTGAAGGAGAAGGCGGCGAGGAATAAGCCCCTTTCAGTTGTCAGTTTTTGATGATCAGTAAGACGGCGGACTTAATAGGTTTTTCTGACGACCGACAACCGCCGCCGGCAACTGTATGAACTGGCTGATCGTCGGTCTTGGCAATCCGGGGCTCGAATATGCGAAGACGCGGCACAACCTGGGATTTATGCTCGTCGACGTGCTTGCGGGACGACTCCAAACGACGGTCAAACGCAGCGAATGCCGGGCGCTTGTGGGCCGTGCGGAACTTGACGATCGAACGGTCGAGTTGGCCAAACCTCAGACGTATATGAATCTGAGCGGCGAGGCCGTGAATTGCCTGCTGGCGAAAGAGGGCCGCTCGGTCGAAAGGCTGATCGTGGTTTCGGACGATCTGGCACTGCCCTTTGGCACGATCCGGATCAGGCCAAAGGGAAGTCACGGCGGCCAGAACGGTTTGAGGTCGATCATCGATCGTTTGAAAACACAGGAGTTTATCCGGCTGCGGATCGGTATCGGGCCTGAGCATCCTGTGTCTGACGCAAAGGGATTCGTTTTAGAGAATTTCTCAAAGCGAGATGCCGAGACGCTGGAAAAGATATTGGAGGAATCGGCCGACGCCGTCCAAGCCGTCATAGTAGATGGTGTCGACACGGCGATGGGGAGATTTAACTGACCGAGAGGTAAAAATGGCAAATAGAACATACGAGGTGATGTACATCGTGAATCCGGATACGGAGCTCGATAAGATCGGAAAGCTGAACACCGCTGTCGGCAAGCTGATCGAGAAAGAAGGCGGCGAGGTAGTGAGGATGGACGATATCGGCATCAGAAATCTCGCGTACCCGATCCAGAAGAAGTTGACGGGACACTATGTGCTGTTCGAGGTCAACGGCAGCGGCCAGGAGATCACCGAGCTTGAACGACGCATGCGAGTAAACGACCTCATCCTGCGTTTTGTGACCGTTCGCGTCGACGAGGACCGCAAAAAGGCAGATAAGGTCCGTGCAAAGCGTGAGGTAAGGGCTGAAAAACGTGCGTCGTTCCGTTCGACCTCGGAGGAAACGGCTGAGGAGCAGGCCGCGGCCTAACAGTCCGGAAAGTCGAGTAAGTCTAGGAAGTCTGGGAAGTCAAGACGCTGCCCGATGCTTCCCGTGACTTGCCAGACTTGCGAGACTTTCAAGACTTACTAGACTGGAGAAATTATGGCAGAAAGAGAAATGGAAGTAATGAATGATCGCGACGGCTTTGGCGTCGGCGAGGATGTGATAGGCGATCGACCGCGGCGCTATCAGCGTCGCCGGCCCCGCAATGTATTGCCGGACTATCTTGATTGGAAAGATGTCGACCTGCTGAGGACGTTTGTCCCGGAACGCGGCAAGATCATGCCGCGCCGCATCTCGGGCATCTCTGCCAAAGACCAGCGTCGCCTGGCAAAAGCGATCAAACGCGCCCGCTCGATGGCGATGCTGCCGTTCGTAGCGGACTAACATTTAGTTCCAAGTTCCAGGTTCAAGGTTCCAAGTTGGAGCGGGCCTGAGCTTGGAACCTCGAACCTGGAACTTGGAACTAATTATCATGGCAAACACAACAGTATTATTACGCGAAGACATGGAGCACATCGGCGGCCGCGGCGAGATCGTTAAGGTCAAGGCCGGGTATGCCCGTAACTATCTGCTGCCGCAGGGATTTGCAACGCTCGCGACCAAAGGAAATGTAAGACAGATCGAACAGGAACGAGCCTCGCTCCTCAAACGGTCCGCCATCGAGCGGGCCACGGCCGAAGCCCAGAAAGAGCAGATGGGATCGATCGCTCTGAGCTTCGAGCGAAAGGCCGGCGAACATGGAACGCTGTTTGGCTCGGTCACGTCGATGGACATCGCCGAAGCTCTCAAGGCCAAAGGCTACGAGATCGACCGTCGCAAGATCAATTTGAGAGAGGCGATCAAGGAAACCGGTGAGTACACTGTCAACGTAAAACTCCATCGCGAGGTCACGCTCACCGTTCCGGTGACAGTGGCGGCCGAGGGAGGCCACGTAGAACCAAAGCCCGAGCGTAAGGCAAAGAAAGAAGCCTCGGCGAAAACCAATGAGGTCAAGGCCGAAGCTGCGTCGGAAGGGACGGCGAGCGGCGTCGTTGCCTCCGAAGAGCCAGCGAGCGCTGAGACCGCGGCTGAATAGTCAAAAAAGCTAACCACTTAATACACGAAATGCACGAATCCGGCTTCGTGTGTTTCGTGTTTTTTCGTGGTTTGCTCTTGGCACATCCTGCCTAAGTATCCACATTATTTGAGGTTGCCGACTTTCGCTTTCTGACTTTAGACAAGGGTTGTTTTTTCCGTCTAAAATTACTTCACCCACATCCCGGATCCACCAAAAATGGCAAGCGTTTTTCCCGACAACCGACGAGAACAATATCTCGAAAAACCGCTCCCTTCGAGCGAGGAGAGCGAGCGGGTTATACTAGGCGCTATTCTGCTCGACAACACGCTAATCGCTCAGGTAGTAGAGAACCTCAGGCCACCGGATTTCTATTCGCCGCTCAACAGGCGCGTCTTTGGGGCCATGGTCGCGCTATTTGAAAGGCAAAAGCAGATCGACCCGATCCTGATAGGCGAGGAGCTGAAAAAAGAAGGCTCACTCGAGTCGATCGGCGGCGTCGCAACGATCACCAACCTTACATTTGGCCTGCCGCACTTTGCCAATGTCGAAGAATATATCAAGGTCGTAAAGGACAAGGCCGTGGTTCGTAACCTTGTCCGAACCTGTAATTCAATCACCAGCGAGGCCCTGGCAGAAGAGGACGACGCCGATGTCATTCTTGACCATGCGGAGCAGGCCATCTTTGCCCTCGCCGAGGCGCGGACACAGCAAAGTTTTTCGCGCATCGCTCCCATCGCGGACCGTGTGCTCGCGCGGGTCAAGGAATATGCGGCCGGCGGTGCCACCGGGATTACAGGTCTTTCGACAGGTTTCCGCGAGCTCGATGAGATGACATCTGGCCTTCAACGCACCGATCTCATAATCGTCGCGGGACGGCCGTCTATGGGCAAGACGGCTTTGTGTCTTACGCTTGCCCAAAATGCGGCTATCCACTCTAATGCCGTCGTCGCGCTGTTTTCGCTGGAGATGTCAAAAGAGCAGCTGGTAACGCGTATGCTCGCATCCGAAGCACACATAAACGCGCATCGCTTTCGGACGGGCCATTTGATGACAAACGAATGGGAACGGTTAGCAAGAGCGATCGGCACATTGTCCGACGCAAAAATCTTCATAGACGACAAGCCCGCTATCTCTGCGCTTGAGATCCGCGCCAAGTGCCGCCGGTTGGCTACCGAACAAAAACAGCTCGACCTGATCGTCATCGACTATCTACAGCTGATGGGCGGAAGCGGCGGACGGCGCAACGAGAACCGGCAGCAGGAGGTGTCGCAGATCTCGCGTGAGCTAAAGGCGCTCGGAAAGGAAATAGACGTCCCCGTCGTCGCGCTATCACAATTATCGCGCGCGCCGGAGGCGCGCAACCCGCCAAAGCCCTTGATGAGTGATCTTCGTGAATCAGGCTCGATCGAGCAGGACGCCGATGTCGTCGCGTTTATCTATCGCGAAGATTATTATAAAGAAACGGAAGAGAACAAGGGCATGGCGGAGCTGATAGTCGCAAAGCAGAGGAACGGCCCGACGGGCACGGTAAAGCTGGCGTTTTTGAAAGAGTTTACAAGGTTTGAAAATTATTTTGGAGGATAGCTGCGGACAGCCGGCGGGCGTAATAGGGCAATTAAGTATGCACGGATCAATGCCCTTAGCTCGTTCGGGCTTATGCAGAGAAGAACTATGTCTGAGGATCTAAGCTACCCGATCGGGCGGTTCGACCCGGCGGACTTCGCCAGCCGCGATGAGAACCATCGAACTATATCAGAACTACCGGGAAGAGTTCACGACGCTGTCGCCGGCATGGTCGAGGCTCGGCTCGACACGCGTTATCGGCCCGGCGGATGGACCGTGCGGCAGACTGTACATCACATCGCCGACAGCCATATGAACTCCCAGATCCGATTCAAACTGGCCTTGACCGAGGATGAACCGCCGACCATACGCCCGTATTATGAAGATCGGTGGGCCGAGCTCGGCGACGCCAAATTGCCGGTAGACGTGTCATTGAAGATGATCGAGTCGATCCACACGCGCTGGTCGGCGTTGCTGGATTCGATGACCGAACCTGATTTTCAACGTGAGTTTATCCACCCAGAAACCGGCCGCTGGACGCTGGACGCAGCCTTGGCTCTTTACGCCTGGCACAGCCGTCATCATACGGCGCATATCACCAAACTTAGAGAAAGGAACGGCTGGTAAAACCATAGAACAGAGTCCTTAATGAGAAAAACATCAATAATAATAATGATCGTTACCGCAGTCTTGACCCTGCTGTTACTTTTGCTGTGGATCCTCGGTTTTGGGTTCGCTGGCGCGTGGGTTGGAAACCTGATACACCTTCTTCTAATACTGGCGTTTATTACAGGATTCGCATTCATTATCGGAGCGCTTCTCCTGCTAATTAGTGTGATCCAAAAGAAAAATAGAAAGAATGAACATTAGACTATACGAATTAACATGAAATAGTTAGAAACTGTTTCGTGAGTTTCGTGGTAAATCTTTTGGATCAGCCATGTCAGAGGAAATTACCCAGCAACGCCTAATCTCCCTCGACGTGTTTCGCGGTGCGACCATCGCGGGCATGGTACTCGTCAATAATCCTGGCACCTGGCAGCACATTTACGACCCGCTCGAGCATGCCGCGTGGCATGGGCTGACGCCGACCGACTGGATCTTTCCGTTCTTCCTTTTTATCGTTGGCGTCGCGATACCGATTGCGTTGGGCCAACGGCTCGCCGACGGCGTCACCGGGAACGTCTACGGCAAGATCGTCTCGCGCGCCCTGATCATCTTTGGCCTCGGGCTGGTGATGTCCATTGTTCCCTTCTTCCAGTTCGGTCCTACGGATGCTCCCGATTGGCTGAAGATGCTGATCTGGCTCGCATTGTCGGCCGGACTGTTTTTGCTGCTGCTTCGAAGATTCAAAATGGCCGGTGTGGCTGTCGGTGTCGGTATTGTCGGCATCATCGCGATGAATCTCGGCGGTTACAACGTCGCTCCGTACAATTTCGCCACTATGCGGATCCCCGGCGTGCTGCAGCGGATCGCCGTTTGTTACCTGATCGTTTCGCTCCTTTTCCTGCATACGAACTGGAAGCAGCAGCTCGGGATCGCGGTCGCCTTGCTGCTCGGCTACTGGGCTTTGATGACGCTGGTCCCCGTGCCCGGTTGCGAGGTCACGACCGTCAACGACAAAGCCTGCAACCTTGCAGCGTGGCTCGACCGCATGATCCTGACCGAAAACCACATGTGGCGGTCAGCGAAGGTATTCGATCCCGAGGGCATCCTGTCGACATTGCCTGCTATCGTTACGACGATCTCAGGCGTTTTGACCGGAACCTGGCTGCTCCGAAAAAGCTCCTCTGGTTACGAAGGAGAGATGGCCGCGGCTTCTGCAGACCGTGTGATTCACTCCGACTTACGACCGAATCTAGACTTTAGACTCAATAAGGTGGGGGGCCTGTTCTTCTTCGGGACCATCCTCCTCGCTGTCGGCTACATATGGTCAAGCTATTTCCCGCCTAACAAATCGCTCTGGACGAGTTCGTACGTCCTTCTTACGAGCGGCCTCGCCCTGTTGACTCTCGGCGCATGTTACTGGCTTATCGATATCAAAGGTTACAAACGCTGGGCATGGCCGTTTGTGGTCTTCGGAGTAAATGCGCTGCCGCTTTTCGTTTTCTCGGGAATAATGGCCCGGATGCTGGGGGCGATGCGGGTCACGGGCAATGACGGGCAGCGGATCTCACTACATACCTGGATATTCGACAACATTTACCTGTCCGTCGCCCAGCCGGTCGATGCATCACTTGGCTATGCCGTCAGTTTTATACTGGTCTGGCTTTTCCTAATGTGGCTGCTCTACCGCAAGAGGATCTATGTCAAAGTCTAACGGTGTCTCATGATAGTTCTGCTGAACGGCTCATTCGGGGTCGGTAAAGCGACCGTAGCCAGGCATCTGCAGGAGAAGCTCGACAAGACCTCAATTTTTAACCCTGAACAGGTGGGATTATTGCTGTCGCGAGTTGGCGTTCCACTTCATTTCGTAAAAAGTGAGACTGATGATTTTCAGGATATTCCGCAGTGGCGTCGGTTGACAGTAGAGGGGGTACGCCTGTGGCGTCACGTGCTTCGTCGGAACGTTATTGTGCCAATGACCATCGCGAATCCGGAGTATTTCGACGAGATACGCTCGGGACTTGTTCAGATCGATCCGGATCTGCGGCTCTTTTGCCTAATGGCTGAGTTGCAGACGATAAAAACACGGCTTAATAGTTGCGGTGTAGACCTTGCTTCCGCGGACGGACGTTGGATCTCGGCCCGGCTTGCCTAATGTCAAAGAGTTTTCTGAGGCCGGGTTACGGCGAGCCGGTCGAGACTGAGACACTATCTGCGGTCCAGGTCGCAGACGAGATAAAACGGCGAATAAGCGGTCAAGCTGCGGCCGCAACCACTTTTTGAGCCGCGTCGGCCATACCTTGAGCGGTAACGATGCCAATGTCAGAGTTCGCAAGCACTCTGCGGCCTTCTTCGACATTTGTGCCTTCGAGGCGGGCTACGATCGGGATCGTCATGCCGAGGTTTTTGGCCGCGGCAACCACTCCGTTTGCTACCATATCGCATCGGACAATACCGCCAAAGATGTTGATAAGCACGGCCCTGACGTTCTGGTCAGCGAGGAGGATCTTGAACCCCTGTTCGACCCGCTCCTGCGAAGCGCCGCCGCCGACGTCGAGGAAGTTGGCGGGTTCGCCGCCGGCGAGCTTGATGATGTCCATCGTCGCCATCGCCAGTCCCGCGCCATTGACCATGCAGCCAATATTGCCGTCGAGCTTGATGTAGTTGAGGTCGAATTTTGACGCCTCGATCTCCAGCGGTTCTTCTTCGTTCAGGTCTCGAAGCGCGATAAAGTCCTTATGCCGGAACATTGCGTTATCGTCAAAATTGACCTTGGCGTCGAGGGCAATGAGCCGGTTATCTTTGGTCAAAAGGAACGGGTTGATCTCGACCAAAGAGGCATCGATCTTCTCGTATGCATCGTAAAGCTTGAGCATAAATGACGCCGCTTGGTTGACGAGATCATTAGGGATGCCAAGTCCGAAAGCAAGCTTCCGGGCCTGAAAGCCGCGCAGACCGACTGACGGGTCGATCGTTTCCTTCAAGATCAGCTCGGGCGTTTCCGCGGCGACCTTTTCGATATCCATACCCCCAGCGGACGAAGCCATGAAGACATTTCGCCCCGATACGCGATCAAGCGTAATACCGAGGTAAAATTCGCGATCTATGGGCAGGCCTTCTTCGACGAGCAAAGTCTTCACCTCGCGTCCTTCGGGCCCGGTCTGATGGGTAACGAGTTGCATTCCTAGAATCTGCGATGCGATCTCGCGGGCTTCAGTCGGCGATTTGGCGATCTTGACGCCACCGCCTATTCCACGCCCGCCGGCGTGGATCTGAGCCTTTACCACGACCACATCCGTTCCAAGCTCTTTCGCCGCCGCCTCCGCCTCGTCAGCTGTTCTGGCCACAATTCCGCGCGGGACCGGAACCCCGTACCCTTTCAGAATCGCCTTTCCCTGATACTCGTGAATTTTCATAGGTTTAGAGTTCCAACTTCAGTTGGCTGTATTATTAACGGGGAAGCCAGCTGAAGCTGGAACTCCGAACGGTTCCTATTTACTGCCGGTAGTTTTGATATTTATGGAGATCAGTTTCCACGAGCCATCGTCCATAGTGTATTTCAAATCGAAATTCGCCCTTTGCGGCTTTGTCGGGTAGTATCCCTTGATCACCAGGGCGTCCAATCCGGAAACCTTTTCGATCGCCGGGGCGGGCGAGAATTCAGCATCCAGCGGCGAGACCGCACGCTTAAAATTGTAGTCTGACTTATTATCTACAAAAGTCTCAAAGGCCGTAGCGAGATCGTCCGGTGAAGAATCCTCACGCCAGACCTTGGCCACGTTCCGGTGGAAGTCGGAGAAGTCGCCGGATTGGATCGCATCGTCAAAATCGAGGAAAGTCGTCTTGACGAGGGTTTGCAGCTCATCATCGTCCGGAACTTCTGACTTGGCGTTACCAGTGGTCGTAATTGGACTGCCGCCTCGCCGTTTGAAGACGACCCCGCTCAGCGTCATCTGGTCGCCTGTGGGGGGCTTGTCGATAGTGTAGGTTGGGCCGAGGCTCGCCAGAGTGACCTTGAGTGTCTTGGCCGCTTCGTCGATCGTCACGCTGCCACCGGTCACCTTCGAGCCGCCCGAGAGATAGTCGCCCGAGCCGTCGGCACGGATAGTGAGCAGCGTGCCGTCATCACCATCCCAAGCGCCCACATATTGCGTCGGCGGAGGAGTTTTCGAGCCACATCCTAACACCACGAACAATAGTGCGACTGTCGCGACGACGAGTGTTCGCCTGTTGTTGATCGAGATCAGATCTGAAGTCATGGCGGCCTCCCTCGAGATATTTATGGACTATGGAAGATTGATAACCAGTTTCAGCAACTTCCAGTCACCGCCCCGGTTCACATACTCGTAATCAAATCGTGCTTTTACGGGTTTCGTCGGGAATGTGCCGCTGGCGACGAGGATGTTCAGGCCTTTTTCGGTCCTGATCGACGGGGAGGGTGAAAACGTCGCGTTTGACGACTGCACCTTTCGAAGTATCGGAACGACGAACGACTTCTTGTCCGTATAGGTCTTGAATGCGGTCTTCACCTGGTCCACGGTATAAGTCGATTGGAAGTCCGATGAGGCATTCTCGTAAAGGTCGGAGAAGTCGCCGGAATTCACCGCGTCGGCGAATTGCGCTGTTGTTTCCTTTACCATCTGCTCTACCTCGGAGTTCGACGGCACCGTGTTACTGCCTGTCGTCGTGTTTGCCGCGGGCGAGCTGGGCGCGTCGGAATTGGAGGAATTTGCGAGGTTGAGGTCTTTGCAATTACATCCCAACGCTATTGTTCCGACCACGGCCAGCGCTATGAGGCCACTGAGCTTTGCGTTGGTGCCGAAGAATATATTGTTGAATAGGTTTTTCATTTTTTGTCTCCATGTTTTGAGTGTCCGCCTTTACGCCGCCTGAAGGCGGGACTCAAAACCTATTGGGAATTCTCTACCAGCTTCAGTAATGTGCGAATCCCTACGCCGGTCGGACCTTTTGCCTGGTGCGGCTTCGCGCTGTCGGCCCACGCCGTACCGGCGATGTCCAGGTGCGCCCATTTGGCTTTGTCGATAAACTCCTGGATAAAGACCGCGCCCATGATCGTGCCCGCCTTGCCCCTCGGCCCGATGTTTTTGATATCGGCGATGTCCGATTTGATCTGCTTGCTGTATTCCGGGCTCACCGGCAATTGCCAAAATCCCTCGCCGCACTCCTTGCCGGTAGAAATTATCTCGTC
>DATLNN010000216.1:0-3518 GCA_035536695.1 Pyrinomonadaceae bacterium
GGGTGCGAACCCGAACGGAGCACGTTCGAACATCGCGGGGATTTGCAATCTCGACCGCAACGTTCTCGGAATGATGCCGCACCCGGAGCGCGCATGTGAGGAACTGCTTGGTTCGAATGACGGCCGGGATATTTTCAGATCCCTCACTAAAGCGATCGCCGCGCAAAAGAACTAGATCGCTCTCCCCGGCCCACGACCACCATTCGACCGGATCTGCCACGTCGATAACCCTAAATTTTCAAAGAGCACCGGCATCGTTAGAAGGCATAAAGACCGGCCTGCCGATTGTACGAAGCCGCAGTGAAGTTGAAGAGGCCGTCTTTTCAGACGGCCTCTCTTGGACGAATTGCATTCGGTCGAAAAACGACTATTCGTTTTCAAGGGTGTTGATGTGGACGCCGCCGTTGGTCGTGATGAGTCGGATGGGGGCGCCGCCGCCGTTGATGTCGGCGGTGATCCTTTTCGCGCGGTGTTTATAGCCGTCGTCGGTTTTTTCGACCTGAAGCGCGGGTACCTCGCTATGAAACCCGCCATTTACAGTGCCGGTCTCGATGCGTGCCGCATAGTTTCGGGACATTGTCAGATGGACGCCGCCGTTCGTGGTTTGCAGGTCGAGTCCCGTGCCTCTCCACGAGGTCCCGGCGAGCGTTACGTGCACCCCGCCATTCGCGGTGCGGCCCTTTATATTGCCTGACAGTTCGCTGACATGGAGGCCTCCGTTCAGAGTCTCGAATTCAGCAGTCCCGTCGATGCCGCTGACGGATATTCCGCCGTTGTGCGCCTTGAGATTCAGATTGGAGTTGCGCGGAGCAAGTATTTGGTATGAAACCGACCAGCCCTTTTCCACGTCTGGCCCCTCGGCCTTTATTGTGCCGCTCGTTCCTATCCTGATGTTGGACGCAACCGCCTTCGCCGCTTCATCCGTAGCTCCCCACGACTGAACACAGGCTCGCACCAGCACGTCAGAGCGTTCCTCGCCTTTAACGCTGATACCTCCGTTTTGGCGGCCGTCGACAACTATCGAGCCGGATGACGGAATGGTCATTTCCCTCAAGTCTGAAAAGGAAACCTTGTCATCCGACGACCAGCTGTTGTTGCTGCAGAAGGATTTATTCTTATACTCGGCCTTGTTAGCCGCCTTTGCCTTTTCGGCACGAACTGCGTCTTGCGCATATGCATGTGACGCGGTGATAACTAACGCTAACGCGAAGATTGTCGCGGTGAAGACGTGTAGATTTCGAGAGATGATTTTCATTTTGCGAAGCCCTCCAAAAAAGATGTTGTTTAAGAAATGTTGATTTCTGCAAACAATACACCGGCGGACTTTGAATTGTGACAGAAATGTCGCGGCGTCAATTCTCGACCCTTATCGAAAGTCCATCCGCGTTGACGTGCCAGTCCAGCACGGTGGCGCCGTCTTGGGCAGCGAGGGCCGCCTCCACGTCCGCGCGGCGGCCATCCTCGCAGAAGAATGCCATGCAGCCGCCGCCGCCGGCACCGCACACCTTTGGGGCGATAGCGCCCTTGGCCAGGGCGACATCGATGAGACGGTCCATCTGAGGCGTCGTGATGTTTGGCGACAGACGTTTTCGCCACGGGTGGGCCTCGGTCAAAAGCTGGCCGACGGTTTCCCAGTCGTGGCGGGCGAGTGCGAACCGCATATCGACCGCCGTATCGCGAATACCCTCGAAGATCTCAAATATCTCCCGGTCACCGTCGATATGACGTTTTGTGATCTCCCAATTATTAATGCCCGAGTTTCGCGGTTCTCCTGTATAGCAAACGGCGATCCTGCGTTCGAGGGCATCGATATCGATCACAAGGCTCTCGCGCGACATACCCTCCGGACCAAAATGAATGCTCGCCACTCCGCCGTACGCCGCGGGATAATAATCCTGAAACCCCGTTGGCACACGAATGACCTGGCATTCGACGTTCGCAGCGATCGGGATAAACCGGTCCGGCTCATAGCGATCGCCGACCAGTTTATTAAGAGCTCCGATACAGGCGATATTCAGGGTCGACGAACCGGCCAAACCGGCCCCCGCCGGAGCCTCGGACCGCGTGGTCATGTGGAAACCCGTTTCGGGACGGAAGAAATAGACGAGCTTTGACAGCAGCTCAAGCCTGCGCTCGTCTTTCAAAGTTGAGATCTGATCAACTGTGGTCTCGACAACTGCCTTCTGATCGACCGACTCGAGAATTATTCTGTCGTCATCGCGGGTCTCGATGCGGCAATGCGCCAACAGACTGACCGCGAAATTCACGGTCGCGGCTCCCTCGTGAAACAGAAAAAGGGGCGGAATATCAATTGTGCCTCCAGCCAGATCAACACGGGTCGGGGCAGACGATTCTATTATCATTGATCGAGTAGTGGTAGTCAGAAGCCAGTCCAGCAGTAGTCGGTAGTCAATAGTTCGTATTTCTTGCCAGCCGCCTTCGCAGTTTTCGTTTATCCGTCCCTCTGACTACCGACTACCGAAAACCGTCCACTGACTACGGTCTGCCGACCACTTTTTCCGCGTCCGCTTTTCGACCGTTCTCTGATTCCGGTTCGGGCCGATTAGGCTCGCGGGTGAGGTGGAGACGTTCAGTAAGGTCGTGCAGCTTCTCCTGTGCGACCTCTTCGACGGCGTGCAGTTTCTCCTCGATCTTATGTATCGTTTCTGGATTGGCGGCCTCGACGCGTTCGGACAGCCAGTAGCGTTCGAGTACGTAGAACACGATCACCCCGAACATCACGACAAAGAATAATACGAAACCGACCTGTTTGAAATCGCCGATCATCGATGTCACGAATCCGCTGAAAAAATAGCCGAGCCCAGCCAAAAAGAAGACCCAAAGCGAACAGCTGATCGCACTCAGACCCAGAAACCTGAGATAGGGCATCTTGCCGACGCCGTAAAAGACGCTCATGGCCAATCGGATCCCGTAGATATACTTCGATATGATGATCGCAAAGCCGCCGAATTTTTCGATCAGCTTTTCGACGCGGGGCTGGGCCACTTGATAAAAGCGGTAGTCTTTTGCATTTCGATGAAAGATACGCCCCACGGCATACCCCGCCGAGTCGCCGGCCATCCCGCCCAGGGTCCCCGCGATCAGCACCTTGAAAAACCCATAGTTGCCAAACAGTCCCCCGTGGGCCATAGTCCCCGACAACAGCAGAGTGATGTCACCCTCGACGGTGCACAGGGCAAACACCGCATAAATGCCGTACTGCGCTATCAGATCGTAGAGCTGATGATCCATAACAAATACCGCCGGGGCGCGGCGCCAGAGAATATGGGCGTCTCAGCTAGAGAGTATCTTTCGACACTCTCGGAAGTCAAAATGAAACCGAGTGGCCAATTGAGAAGAGGCCCCCGGGGCGCGGCCCTTATCTGGAAACTGCAACCGGCAACTGACAGCGGACCACCGCTAACTGACTGCCTTGTCCCATGTCCCAATGTCCCACGTGTCCCGCTGTCCCAACTGTCCCAACGATTTTCCAGAAAACACAATTGTTGAAAACAGTG
>DATLNN010000217.1:0-9574 GCA_035536695.1 Pyrinomonadaceae bacterium
CGCCTAATCCGGGGCCGGGGAATGGGTGACGCCGAAGGATCTCATTCGGGATGCCGAGATCGCGTCCAATATTTCTTACCTCGTCCTTAAACAACTCACGCAGCGGCTCGATTAGTTTTAGATTCATCTTCTCGGGCAAGCCGCCTACATTGTGGTGCGATTTTATGGTCACCGATGAACCGCGCAAGCTGACCGATTCGATCACGTCCGGATAGAGCGTTCCCTGGACCAGCCACTTTGCGTTCTCGAGACCGGCCGCCGCGGCCTCAAAAACATCGATGAATTTGCCGCCGATGATCTTGCGTTTTTTTTCGGGATCGGTAACGCCCGCTAAGGCCGTATAAAACTCGGACGAGGCATCTACACCACGAACGTTCAAATGGAGATTCTCTTTATAAACACGAAGCGTGTCTTCGAACTCGTTGAGGCGCAATAGGCCGTTGTTTACAAAAATGCACGTCTGCCTCTCGCCTATAGCCTCATGGACGAGTGCGGCCGCGACGGTCGAATCAACCCCGCCCGACAGGCCGCACACCACCCGGTCATTGGGGGCGATCGTGTTGCGAATGGCCTCCACCTCTTCGCGGATGAATTGCGCCGATGTCCAGTCTCCCGTGCACTTGCAGATACCGAAAAGAAAATTTCGCAGTATCTCCTTTCCCAGTGGGGTGTGGGTGACCTCGGGGTGGAATTGCACACAGTAGATCCCTCGCCTCGCGTCTTCGATCGCGTTGATCATCTCACCAGTGGTGCCCGTGGTATTAAACCCCGCCGGAAGTCGCGTGACGTGGTCGCCGTGACTCATCCACACATCGAGCTCAAACGGCAGTTCGTTGAAGAGGGCCGTCGCACCGCTCAATACTTTAAGCTTTGCATGGCCGTATTCGCGACGCTCTGCCGGCTCGATCGCTCCGCCGAGGTCGGCCGCGATGAGCTGCATTCCGTAGCAGATACCCAAGATCGGGACCCCAACTATTTCGTAGAAATCTCGCGGAACCCGCGGCGCATCATCATCGGTGACGCTCGACGGCCCGCCCGACAGAATGACGCCCTTTGGCCGCTTAGCGGCAATCACTGCCGCGGGAATATGGAAAGGATGGATCTCGCAATAAACTCCCTGCTCACGCACACGACGCGCGATAAGCTGGGTATACTGCGACCCGAAATCAAGAATTAGAACGGTTTCGTGATACAAATGACAAATCGCTCCGAGGACAACTAGGAACCGGGAAAGTTTGATTATACGCGGGTGCGGAGAGTCCTCAAATACCCAAATTTTGATTGTTTCAGGCGGCCTGTAGTTATTGGCATCGACACCGTTTCAAGCCGTTTTTTCCACGATGTTGTGTTATCGCAGTTTACGGCTATAATACCTCGACCATCAGTATTCGCTGGCAACCAAGGGAGAATCGGGATGATAGGCCGCGTTATTTCACATTATCGGATCAATTCTCAGATCGGCGAGGGCGGGATGGGTGTCGTTTACGAGGCCGAAGACACCAATCTTGGACGTCACGTTGCTCTCAAATTCCTTTCGCCGGCGATGGCCAACGATGCCAACCTGCTCCAGCGGTTCCAGCGAGAGGCCAGGGCGGCGTCTGCCCTGAATCATCCGAATATTTGCACGATACACGGCATCGAGGAATTCGAATCCGATCATTTCATCGTGATGGAACTCCTCGACGGCGAATCGCTTTCGGACCGCATCCGCAAAGGGCCGATGGATGTGGAGACCGTTCTTACCTTGGGCATACAGATCGCTGACGCGCTTGAGTCGGCCCATTCGAAGGGTATCGTCCATCGCGATCTAAAGCCGGCGAACATTTTTGTGACGTCTCGCAAGCAGGCAAAGATCCTCGATTTTGGGCTGGCCAAATTTGACCGAAATAAACCCGACGCATCCTCGAACGTTCCCACCGCCATCGCCGACGGCCTAACATCGCCCGGTACAGCCATGGGCACGATCGCTTATATGTCGCCGGAGCAGGCTCGCGGCGAGGTTACCGACGCTCGGACCGACCTGTTCTCTCTTGGCACGATCCTGTATCAGATGGCGAGTGGCGTCATGCCGTTCCAGGGCGATACTTCCGCTGTCGTATTCGACGCTATCCTAAACAAAAGCCCGCGGCCGTTATCAGAGATCAATCCGGTATTGCCGGAAGAGCTCGGCCGGATCATAGGACAGGCATTGGAAAAGGACCGCGAGCTTCGATACCAAAATGCCACCGATATCAAGATCGCACTCAAGCGGCTAAGACGCGATCTGGATTCTGGGCGCCATTCGAGTGAAGCGGGCAGCTCAATACATACAAGCCGGATGCCCTCGACTCCGACTCACGCACATTCGATAGCGGTTCTTTATTTTGAGAACCTCAGTGGGATGAAAGAGGACGAATACTTACGGGACGGCATCACCGAGGACATTACGACCGAGCTTTCTAAGATAAAAAGACTGAAGACATTTTCACGCGCGGTCGTGCTTGAGTATCGCGACAAACCGGTTACTGCCGGCCAGGTTGGAGGCGAACTTGGCGCGTCCTACGTTCTCACGGGCAGTCTGCGCCGCGCCGGGAACCGGCTAAGGATCAACGCTCAGCTTGTGGATGCAGCAACCGATTTCCCGCTTTGGTCCGAACGTTACGACCGCGAGATGGAGGATGTGTTCGAGGTGCAGGACGAGATCGCTTCGAAGATCGCCGCCGCGCTTCGCATTACGCTTTCGCCGCAGGAACAGCAGGCTCTAAAGGCAAAGCCCACGGAGAATCTTCAGGCTTACGATCTGTATTTACGCGGACGTAATTACGCCCGTCGCGTCGGCCGCCAGGACATGTTATTTGCTCTGCAGATGTTCGAAAATGCCGTGGCACTCGATCCGAATTTCGCTCTCGCACACGCCGGCCTCGCTAACGTATGCGCCGAATACTACTGGCACTTTGAGCGAAATCAACAGTGGCTCGACCGCGCGGTCGCGTCGACAGAGGTCGCTATTGCAAAGGGCGTCGACGCTCCTGAGGTCAAGCTTGCCGAGGCCTGGGTCGATTACGCCGAGGCCAGGTATGAAAAGGCCATAAACACCGTAAGGGCTGCCCTTGCGATCGACCCGGATGTCGATGGCGGCTATTACCTGCTTGGCCGCGCTTTATTCGAGGCCGGTCGCTACCAGGAGATCGTGGACATGCTGGAGACGGCACTCGCTCATGCCGGTGAAAACTACAACACAGTAATGCCCATCCACAATGCCCTCGGAGCCCTCGGCAAGAGGGACGCAATGATAAACTTCGTCCATCGCGAAATGGCGGTTTACGAAGACGCTCTCAAAAAGACCCCCGAAGATGCCCGCGTTCGTGTCTTGCTGGCGGGAAATTACGCGCTGCTCGGCCGGTTTGATGACGCAAAGCGCGAGGCCGATATGGCGATGGCCCTGAGACCGGACGATGCAATGATCCTGTATAACTCGGCCTGTGCGTATTGCGCCATGAACAACGCAAAGGATGCGATGAGCGCGCTCAAAAAAGCATGGGAATCAGGTTATCGCAACGCTACCTGGACGCGCCAGGACCCAGACCTCGCACTGCTTCACGAGGATCCGGAATTCGACCGTCTCTATCCACCCTCAGAGTCCGCAGCGTGATCGCCTTATGATCGGAACAACCGTTTCGCACTATCAGATAAAGTCCCAGCTCGGCGAGGGCGGAATGGGTGTGGTTTACGAAGCCGAGGATGTGAATCTTGGCCGCCACGTGGCGTTAAAGTTCCTAACGCCGTCGATGGCCAAGGATGAAAATCTGCTCCAGCGTTTTCAGCGTGAGGCCCGGGCCGCCTCGGCCCTCAACCATCCGAACATCTGCACGATCCACGGCATCGAGCAGCACGAGGCGGAGCATTTCATCGTTATGGAATTGCTGGATGGTGAGTCCCTCTCGGACCGCATCCGTCGCGGCCCACTGGACATCGAGACCGTATTGACGCTGGGCGTACAGATCGCGGATGCTCTCGAATCGGCTCATTCCAAGGGCATTGTTCATCGCGACCTTAAACCGGCGAATATATTTGTCACGTCGCGGGGCCAGGCAAAGATCCTCGATTTCGGGCTCGCAAAGATCGACAAGCAAAAACCTGGCGCTGCTTCGAATGTTCCGACCGCGATCGCCGACCACCTGACATCGGTTGGGGCAACGATGGGAACCATTGCGTATATGTCCCCGGAGCAGGCTCGCGGCGAGATCACCGACGCGCGAACCGATCTATTTTCGTTTGGCACAGTCTTATATCAAATGGCTTCGGGATCTTTGCCATTTCAGGGCGACACGTCGGCGGTTGTTTTCGACGCCATTTTGAATCGCGATCCTGCACCGCTCAATGAGGTCAACCCTTTACTGCCCGCAGAGCTTGGCCGGATCGTTTCCCAAATGCTCGAACGGGACCGCGACCTTCGGTTCCAAAGCTCCACCGAAGTAAAAACTTCATTAAAGAGACTAAAACGCGATCTTGATTCGGGACGAAATTCGGGCGAGACGGCCAGCGCGATCCACAGCACATCGGCTCCTCAGGTGCCGAGGGAGAGATCGATCGCGGTTCTTTACTTTGAGAACCTCAGCGGTATGAAGGAGGACGAGTATCTTCGCGACGGCATAACCGAAGACATTACGACCGAACTTTCAAAGATCGGCGGATTGCGAACATTCTTTCGGGCAAACATGCTTCCGTATCGCGATAAATCCGTCACCGCCGGTCAAGTAGGGACAGAACTCGGGGCCTCGCACGTTCTGGCCGGAAGTCTTCGTCGAATAGGAAACCGATTGCGGATCAACGCGCAGTTGATAGACGCCGCGAACGAGTTTCCACTCTGGTCCGAGCGCTACGACCGTGAAATGGAAGATGTGTTCGCAGTTCAGGACGAGATCGCATCAAAGATCGCAGCGGCTCTTCGGATCACGCTGTCACCGCAGGAGCAGGAAGCTCTTGCCGCAAAACCGACAGAAAACCCACAAGCGTACGACCTATACCTACGAGGCCGTAATTATGCCCGAAGGGTCGTGAGGCAAGACCTGCAAGTGGCGCTTCAGATGTACGAAAACGCGGTATCGCTTGATGCTGGATTCGCTCTCGCGCATGCGGGCATTGCAAATGTTTGTGCCCAGTATTTTACACATTACGAAAAACAAGATGTTTGGCTTGAGCGGGCAAAGGCAGCTGCGGAGAGTGCCAGTGCGCGCGGAGGCGGCGAGCCTGAGATACTCTTGGCCCAGGCATGGATCGACCTCGCCGAGGGACGTAATGAATCAGCGATCGAAAAGTCGCGAGCTGCGATCGAGCGGGATCCCGACGTCGACGGCGGCTATTATCTGTTGGGAAGGGCCCTCTTCGTGTCGGGCCGCTTCAAAGAGATCGTCGATATGATGGAAGACGCCTTGGCCCACTCAGGTGAGAATTACAACACCTGCGTTATCATCAATAACGCATTAGGCGCTCTCGGCAAGAAGGATGCTCTCGCAAACTTTTTGCACCGCCAGATCGCGGTTTTTGAGAATCACATCAGGAAAGTGCCGGAGGACGCTCGAGCAAGGGTCCTGCTCGCGGCATGTTTCGCTCAGCTCGGACGGTTCGAAGAGGCAAAGCGTGAGGCAGATCTCGCCATCGCTCTGCGTCCGGACGATACGATGGTCCTTTACAATGTCGCTTGTGCGCTTTGCCTCGCCAATAAGCCCGAAGACGCACTTGTTGCGCTCAGAAAGTCGAAAGAAACGGGCAACCGAAGCGCCGCTTGGGTCAGGAACGACCCGGACCTTGCGATACTGCGCGGCCACCCGGAATTCGAAGAGCTTTACCCAAGCGAGGCGGCGGCGGCATGATCCTGTCAGAAGCTCCGCACTAATACGCGCTTTACACAAAGTGGAACGACCCTGTTCCCCAGTTTCTACGCCGAGTAACCTTTGGCGCCATCAAACGCATAAAGATTTTCCGTCTTTATTACATCCAAATGATGGATATGCAGCCGCTCGAGCAGCGCCCAGATCTGTTCGTGCGTCACCGTATTCCCCTCGCCTTTATCCGAGACGAAGCGGCATCGCCAGTGATCGACGGTGAAGGTATCGGGCTGGCCGCCTGGATAGACTTTTACGCCGCGGTTGGCGATCGTTTGCAAGACAAGGCCGTTCCCATTTAGTTTTTCGACCGCCGCGCCGAGATCGTTGGCAACGCCATAAAATTCCCCTTTCCACCAATCGAGAAAGATGTCCACGCCGACGAGGTCTTTTTTAGACAGGGTGGGGGTCGAGACTATAGGTTTCGGGTCGGACTCAACGGCGCTCACCAAGTAAGTGACAGGCTTGAGCTTTTCAGGTTTCTGGCCCAGGCGGGCGATAACGGCATCGGCAAATTCTTTTGTTCCGACCTTCTCTTTGGACGTGCCCTCGTTGAACATGTCGTATGTGTGAATGCCATCCTCGATGGCCCGCATCCACGCGTTATGGGCAAGTTCCGCAATATCCGGCTGGTTAATATGGACCAGCATCAGTATCGCCCCGAGGAATAGTCCCGAGGGATTGGCGAGGTTCTGTCCGGCCCGGCGCGGTGCCGACCCGTGAATAGCCTCAAACATCGCTACATTTTCGCCGATGTTTGATGAGCCAGCGAGCCCGACCGAGCCGGCTATCTGGGCGGCAACGTCCGAAAGAACGTCGCCGTATAAATTGGGCATAACTACGACATCGAAATTCTCAGGTGTGTCGGCCAGTTTTGCCGCGCCGATATCGACGATCCAATGATCGGCCTCAATATCCGGATACTCGGGTGCGATCTCGTCAAAGACACGGTGAAACAGCCCGTCAGTCCGCTTCATGATGTTGTCCTTTATGAAGCATGTGACCTTTTTGCGGCCAAATTTCTTGGCGTACTCAAAGGCATAGCGGACGATCTTCTCGGATCCGGGGCGTGAGATAAGCTTCAGGCATTCCTCGACCTGCTGGGTTTGACGGTATTCGATCCCGGCATACGTATCCTCCTCATTCTCGCGAACGATCACAACATCCATCACCGGGTGCTTTGTCTGCACGAACGGATGGTACGACACACATGGGCGCACGTTTGCGTAAAGCCCCAGTGTTTTTCGCACGGCTACATTGAGCGATGAGAAACCGCCGCCTTGAGGCGTCGTGATCGGCGCTTTCAGAAAGACTTTGGTCCGCCGAAGGCTGTCCCACGATTCCGGAGCGATTCCGGCGGAATTGCCTGACAGGTAGACCTTTTCGCCGATCTCGATCGTCTCGATCTCGAGCCGCGCCCCGGCCTCTTTCAAAATATGCAGCGTGGCCGCCATGATCTCCGGCCCGATACCGTCGCCGTGGGCGACCGTTATTGGAACATTCGACATAATTTAGTGTGTCCTCTGCTTGTCTAGAAGTGAGATTTTAGCGGAATTGCAGAGCCATCGCAAAGCAGGATAACCCGGGAATGCAGGAGCCCTCGCCTGCAAGCGTTCAAAGAACGCTGACGAACGCGGCGAACATTCAAAGTTGAAGGTTACTAACCAACATCACGCCGAGGGAACCGGCGTTACAGGCTGGGGCGCCTTCGGTCCAGGCCTTAAACCGTCATGCCGCCGTCAACCGCTATTGTCTGCCCGGTTATATAGCTCGACGCATCGGAGGCGAGAAAGACGACAGCGCCTTTTAGCTCGCCTTCGCTCCCGATTCGCGGAATGACATTATTTTCCTGGATCGAGCGCTCGTATATGTCGATGACGGCGTCAGCGAGACGAGAGTGGAAAAAGCCCGGGGCGATGGCGTTGACCCTGATGCCCCGCCTGCCCCAACTCGCTGCAAGCTCGCGCGTCAATCCGATCAAACCGGCTTTGCTGGCTGCGTAACCGGCGTAGAACGGACCGTTGGCCGAGGACGTAAGGCCGGCGATCGAGGCTATGTTGATGATCGAGCCGCTATTGTTCTTTAACATCTCGCGGCCCGCGGCTCGGGCGAACAAAAAACACCCCGTCAAGTTAACATCAATGACCTTTTGCCACTGCTCGAGCGTCATGTCCTCAGGCATCGCTCCCCATGAAACGCCGGCGTTGTTTATCAATATATCGAGTGAGCCGAAGTGCCGGACCGTTTCGGCGACCACGGCCTCGACATCCGCAGGCTTCGAAACATCACAAGTCATGCCCGTAGCGCGACATCCTGTCTGCTGAAGTTCGCTGACCGTTTCATCCAGCCATTCGGCCCGCCGGGCGCACAGCATCAGGTTCGCTCCGGCTTCGGCCAGGCCCCCGGCCATCTCCTTGCCGATCCCGCGTGAGCCGCCGGTGACGATCGCCGTTTTACCGGAGAGATCGAAAAGTTCCTTGACGTTTCTTGTCATATTTTGGGGATCAGGATATCACGACGAAGCCGCTCTTATGTTGCACCCCGCCTGCCCTTTTCGTTTAATTTAATCATGACGAAGACCCGAAAGGAGCTGGCATTTCTGCGGGACCTTTATATCCAGGACGAATGGACAAGGCGATTTACCGAGCTAGTCGACAAGCATATGGACCTGAGCGATTCGGAAAATATGCTTTACATCAACGCGGGCACGGGCGCTCACGCGCTGGCGATCGACGAGAGGTTTGGGAGCAAAACAACCGTTTTTGCAACGTGCGAAAACGAGGATATGCTGGTCATCGCCCGGGACAAGGCCGCCGCGGTGAGATCGGAAGTGGATTTTTCGACGATCCGTTTTGAGGACGATGCATTCGACGCCGTTTTGGCGGATGCAAGCTTTGTGCCGTCAATAGATCTGGACGAGTTTATCGAAAACACCGTACGCGTGTCGCGGACCGGTGGCGACATCGCGGTATTTATGCCGTCGGCGGGCAGCTTCGGCGAGATCTTTTCGCTGTTGTGGGAGGCCCTTTTCAACGCCGATCTCATCGAGCATGGCCCAATTGTAGAGAAGCTAATCGCGGAGCTGCCGCCGGTGTGGCGGATCGAGGAGATGGCCGAAAGATCAGGCCTCGTGAACATCAACACGCAGACCGCCGTCGAGGTCTTTGACTACGAAGCGAGTGCCGATTTCATCTCATCGCCGCTAATCGCTGACTTTCTTATTCCTGCATGGCTCGAGCCGCTCGACGATGACGAAAAAGAGCGAGCCACAAAGGAACTCGCTCTCTTGATCGACGCCGAAGACGACACCCTTTCGTTCAGGTTTTCGGTAAAGGCTACGCTGCTAACGGCCGAAAAGGCGTGATTTCGTTGGCCACGTTACGATTGCTTTGCTTCCGCCCGACCCCGCATTTCTTCAGCGATAACCTCGTTATTCACCTCGGAGATCTGCGGAGCCTCGGCTTTGGACAAGCGTTGCTGGGCTTCGGCCTTTTCTTCCTCCTCGGCCTCGCGCATGCCGTCCTTAAAGGCCTTTCGCGACTGGCCCAGCGATTTTGCAAGCTGCGGAAGCCGTGTCGCGCCAAAAAGCAAGAACAAAACCGCAACGATCAAAATAATTTCTGTTGTTCCGAAATTCATATCTCTTTCCCCGCCCTATGGACTTTGCCATCTTGCGTCAATCATATCACGCCATGCCATAGGTAACTGAA
>DATLNN010000218.1:0-4483 GCA_035536695.1 Pyrinomonadaceae bacterium
AGAGATGGCATTGAGCCGTAAAAAGAAAATTATTATCGGCGTTGTTGCGGGCGTGGTGCTGGTTGGCATCATTGTGGGCAGCATTTTGGCGACGCGTACGGATACACCGGAGGTGACGGTTGTTAAGGTTACTGTCCGGCCCCAGCTCCGCTCTAGCGTAACCTCGTCGGGCGAAGTTCGGCCGATCCAGTTCATGAATCTGACGAGCGAGGTCCAAGGTCGGATCGAGGAGATCTACGTCAAAGAGGGCGACCAGGTGACCGTGGGCCAGCCGCTGGTCAGGCTTGATCCGAACCAACTGCAGTCGAATACAGACGCTCAGCTCGCAGCGTTTCAGGGGGCTCAGGACGATGTCCGGGTGTCGCAGTCACAGGTGACCGCGGCGCAGAACAACCTTGCCCAGTCGCAGCAGCAGTTGAACGTCGCACAGGTTGCCGTCGACTCCGCCCGGCAGGCCGTGGTGACCGCCCAGACGGACGTCGATCGTGCACAGGTCGAGATGAACGCGGCAAACCGCGAGTTGAAGCGGAACGCCCAGCTGCTCGAGAGCGGCGTGATCTCACGCCAGCTATATGACGAATCGAAGGATCGTGTCGACAATGCTACCGCGGCGCTCGCTACTGCACGTGCAAACCTTGCCTCGAGAAATATCTCTATCCGCGATGCCCAGGCACGTGTCAATCAGCAAGCTGTGGCGGTCCGCGATGCGCGCAGAGCCGTTGATACCGCCAATCTGAATGTTTCGTCAAGCCAGTCTCGAGCTAACCAACAGTCGGCCGTTTTGCGGGGCCAGCGGAGTCAGCGCGACAAGACAATGCAGGTCGCCCCCATCAATGGTGTCATTGCTGAAATTCCATCTAAGGTGGGTACCTTTGCCGTAGCCGGCCTGTCGACCACTGCTCTCATGACGATCGCCGACATGTCGTCGATCAACGTCGAGGTCAAGGTTGATGAAACCTCGATCGACAAGGTCGAGGTCGGGCAGAAAGCTAAGATCAAAGTCGATGCGTTCGGCGATAAAGAGATCGCGGGCGAGGTCATCCAAAAAACCCCCCTCGCGGTCGGTAAATCGCAGACTTCTGGCGGGCTTTCAACGAACATCAATGTTCAAGAGGCAAAAGAGTTTCGCGTAGTGATCCAGATGCTCGACCTCCCAGAGGACATAAGAACGGGCCTGAGACCGGGCATGAGCGCGACCGCCGAGATCACGACAAAGACCGTCGACAACGTGATAGCAGTGCCGCTGCAGGCTGTGATCGAAAAGAAGCCCGAAGGGTCGTCTACGCCGCTGCCGGGTGACGCCCCGCCGCCATCCGACAAGCCAAAGATGATCACTGGTGTGTTCATCCTCGATGGCAACAAGGCGAAATTTGTCGAGGTCGAGACCGGTATCATCGGCGAATCGGACCGCCAGATCATTTCCGGCCTTAAAGAGGGCGATGAGGTAATTACCGGCCCCAGCCGAATACTCAACACGCTCAAAGAAGGCACGGTTGTAAAGAAGGCGGAGAAGAAAGAGGGCGAGGCAGCGAACCGAGTCTAGAGTCGGAAGTGGGCAGTCAAAAACTAAGTATCAAACCAACGCTGGCCTCTTCACTCTCTTCACCCTCGACTCCCGACTCTCGACTATCGTATGTACCGATTTATGGAAGAACAAAACGGCAACGGTGATTCGCCTGTCCCTGAGACGGGCGACGCGCTGATCAGCATGAAGAACATCTGGAAGACCTATGAAATGGGTACCGAGGAGCTTCATGCCCTTCGCGATGTATCTTTCGAGGTCCAGCGAAACGAATATCTAGCCATCATCGGCCCCTCGGGCTCCGGCAAGTCAACGCTGATGAACCTGATCGGCTGCCTGGATTCCCCGACCAAGGGCGACTATTGGATAAACGGCCATCTTGTGTCGGATATGTCGGATGACGAGCTCGCTCGGATTCGCAATAAGGAGATCGGCTTCGTTTTCCAGACATTTAATCTCTTAGCGCGTGCCACGGCGCTTCACAACGTCGAATTACCTCTTATCTATGCCGGCATGCGAGCAGGCGAACGGCATGACCGTGCTCAGGCGACGCTGGCTTCGGTCGAACTTGGAGACCGCACGACCCACCGGCCCAACGAGCTTTCCGGCGGTCAGCGCCAGCGCGTCGCCATAGCTCGTGCTCTTGTCAATAACCCGTCGATCCTCCTCGCCGACGAACCCACCGGAGCTCTCGATTCAAAGACCAGCGTCGAGATCATGCACCTTTTCGAGAAGCTTCACGAGGACGGCAACACGATCATCCTTGTCACTCACGAGCCTGACATAGCGGCACGAGCTCACCGGATCATCACGATCCGAGATGGCCGAATCGAAAAAGACGAACGAGTCAAATGACGTAAAATGAGCTGGCGCGCCTCATAGACCGCAATAGCGAAGTCGAGAGAGTCACGACTGAAACAGGTATCGAAGCCGGACTACAGCTGGTTGAGATCGCGAACTAAGCCGGGGTTCAATGGGCTTTCGCGGGCTGCACTCAGCGTTTGTAAACATTTGTAAGCTACGCATCGCGCAGCAACCTCTCACGGTCATTTTGTTTAATATAATACGAGATGAATTTCGCCGAAACCATAAAACTCGCCCTCTCGGCGATATGGGCACATAAGCTGCGCTCGTTCCTGACCCTTTTGGGAATGATCATCGGTGTCACCGCGTTCATGGTCGTTCTCTCGCTGCTCCAGGGGTTCAATGCGTACGTCGATGAGAAAATAGCGGGGATCGGATCGAACTCGTTCACGGTCCGACGCTTTAGCTTTGACGATTTCAAAGATACCGACACCATAGCTGAAGCCCAGCGACGCAACAAGGAGCTGAGCTTTGACGAGATGGATTTCATCCGCGAGCGGGCCCAGTTGATCGACAGAATCGGGGCCAAGGCGGGCAATATGTCTCGCGATGTCAAACATGGGTCACAGTCGCTGACGAGCGTGCAGATCAACGGCGCAGAGCCGATCACCGGAGAGATCGACAAACTCGATATCGCAGAGGGCCGGTTCTTTTCAAATCCGGAAAATGACAATGGCGCCCGCGTCGCATACATCGGTATGGACGTCGCGAACAAGTTGTTTCCGCAGGGCGGAGCTGTCGGACAAGAGATCACAATATCTGGAATTCCGTACCGCGTGATCGGGGTCCAAACGGCAAAGGGCACGGTCTTTGGCCAGCCGCAGGATAATTTTGTCACCTTGCCCATCAAGACGTTCGGCACGGCATTCGGAGGACTGGTCCGCCAGAGAGCTCCGTATTTCGTCGTTACGGCGAAGAACGACAAGGTCTTTAACGATGCCGTTGAGGAGGTCAGAACGCTTTTGCGAATAAAGCGGAAATTGAGCCCCGGTGAAAAGGACACTTTCGGTATATTGACCCCAGACGCGATCGCTAAGCTACGAGATTCGATACTGGGCCCGATCTTTATTGTGATCATTACGGTGCCGACCATCGCGCTGGTGGTCGGAGCTATCGTGATCATGAACATAATGCTGGTGTCGGTGACCGAGCGGACCAAAGAGATCGGCATTCGGAAAAGCCTCGGCGCCCGCCAATCCGACATCCTGAAACAGTTTTTGATGGAATCCGCGACGCTTTCGGCGATCGGCGGCACGATCGGCCTTATCATCGCGGTATTGCTCGGCTTTATTATTACGGCCTTCGTGTTTCAAACCCGTATACCCATCTGGTCCGCCATCTTAGCCATCGCGATCTCCGGCGGTGTTGGAATACTGGCGGGCCTGTTTCCGGCATGGAAAGCCGCCAGGCTCGACCCGATAGAGGCATTGAGGGCGGACTAGTTTTGATGAGAGTTCTAACAGGCCCATTTTACGAGAATTTCAAGATGGCGTTCGATACGATACGCGGTAATAAGCTGCGCTCGTTTTTGACGATCGTTGGCGTTGTTGTGGGCGTGATAACCGTCATGCTCATCTCGTCAATCATCAGCGGCATTAACGTCGCGGTTGAAAAGGAGGTCGAGTCGTTCGGCACACGTTCAATTTTTCTCTACAAGATGGATATCGGCATCCGCACATCTGCCCCGACTCGCGAAGAGCGGATGCGGAAACCGCTGACAATGGATGATGCTTTCGCAATTTCAAGCCTCCCTTCGATAGAGGTCGCAGTCCCATTTCTGGATATCTCAAACAACTTTTTTGGGCAAAAAGTTATGGTGACGGGAAAGAACGGGAAGACATCATCGTCCGTTCAGCTAAACGGAACGCTGCCCGAGATCGAAAAGACAACGACCGAGGTTTTGATCGACGGACGTTGGTTTTCAGAGGGCGAGAACGAGGCGAAAACGCAGGTGGCCGTGATCGGCGATTTTGTTCGCGAGACATACTTCCCTTACGAATCCCCGATCGGCCAGACAATTGAGATCGGCGGGCTGGAATTTCGCGTTATCGGCCTTCTGGAAAAAAGGGAGCAGCTTTTTGGCGGTGGCGGCGGCAA
>DATLNN010000219.1:0-2539 GCA_035536695.1 Pyrinomonadaceae bacterium
TTTATCTTTGAGCTGCGACGCCGTGACGGCGCTGAGATCGACGCCGAGGACAGGGGAGTTATCAGAGTGCATACGTCGACGGCAAACCGGCGAGTGTCAACCGATGATGGGCGGGCTTTTCTGATCGGATCAAATAATCAATTGCCGCCCGACGGCATGAAGGCCCTTGCCGAACGGTTTGCGGTGACGGACCATTCGCCGCCCCCGGCCGTAGATTCGGACGCGAACGCCGCGGAATAGCGTATAGTGAACGACAAGCCTATGCCAGTCACGGACCAGCCAGAGTCTGTTGAAATCAAGTCAAGAAAGGCCCTCCGCGAGCGGCAGCAAACAGCCCGACGGGTCTATCTTGATCCGTCGACGCCGTCAGTGCGCTCGATCGTCCGCGTCGTCATAATTACGCTCATTCTGCTGTTTATCGCGGGTTTCGTTCAGAGCGTCATATCCTCGCTGACCTACCTGTTTTTTCTTATTGTCCTGTCGGTATTCTTCGCGTATCTGATCGACCCGCTTGTCAGACTTATCAGGCGACCGTTCAAGGAACGAAATCTCGACCGGCTGATGCCCAGGGCGGCTGCCATCGTTGTCGCGTACCTGTTCGTTTTCGCGGTCATGGCCGCAGCCATCGCAAACATTGCACCAAGCGTGGGCGAGCAGGCGAGAGATTTTGGGGCGAGCCTGCCGCGTTACGGCGCCGCGATCCAGGAACGCGCTAATGACCTGAACCGTCGCTTTGATCGGCTTCGCGTGCCGGACGAAGTGCAAGGCGAGATCAACAAAAAGATCACAGATGCCGGCGGCACCATCACCACGGCGGTCGGCAATTTTCTCCTGATCTCGTTGTCATATCTCCCATGGTTGCTATTGGTCCCGATACTCGCCTTTTTCTTCTTAAAAGACGCAAATCTGTTTCGGCTATCAATACTCCGAATGTTCCCGGCGGGACGATGGCGTGCGCGGGCCGAGTCGGTCATGACAGACGTGAACACCACATTGGCCGCCTACACCCGGGCACAGATCCTCTCGTGCCTTTTGATCGGGCTGATCTGCACGGTCGGGTTTTATGCGATCGGGCTGAGGTATGCGCTGCTGCTCGGAATATTGGCCGGCATCTTTGAGTTTGTGCCGCTGCTAGGCCCGGCAGCCATCGGCCTGATCGTTATCCTGACGGCGGCCGGCTCAGACGACCCGTGGAACGCCTTGTATGCCGCGATCTTCCTGGTGCTGCTCCGGGTCATACACGATTACGTAACCTACCCGCGGATCGTTCGCGGAGGCATTCACCTGCATCCGCTCGCCGTCATCCTGGCGGTCCTGGCAGGGGAGCAAGTGGCGGGCATTCCCGGTGTTTTTATTGCGATACCTATTGTCGCTGTGGCAACCGTTCTTTATCGTCATGTCCTTGAACACCAGGGCCGCCGCGGGCTGCTGTCGGGCTGGATCGAGGAGTCCGAGGCAAAAGGCGTCGAGGAGGCAGCCCAGTAATGTCCTCGCTTGCATGGCTCATCATTTTCTTCTTCGTACTCCTCGGCCTGAGCATCCTGGTATACGTGCTGGTTGTGAGGACGTATTATTGGGGTGACAAAAAGGAACCGCCGTCCAGGAAGCGTTAGAGCAAAGCCGAGAAGCGGTCCGGATCATCGACAATTACCTCGATCTGGACAACGTAACACGGAAGGCTGAAATGAAGATCTGAAAGCTTGACCGCGTCCTTCGCTGTCGTCAGAAACGCGACCACCCCCGATGAGTGTGCCTGAGCTTCGAGGTCATCGATATCTTGTTGAGTATAAACGTGGTGATCAGGAAAGTGTCGGGTTGTAAACAGGTGGAGATCCGCTGTGTTGGCCTGTTCGAATTCTGATGATAGCTGCACAAAAAAAGCCGCGGGATGCCCCAACGCGCAAAACGCACCGATTCGAATTCTACCGTCGTTGTTCCGTGCCGAGGTGTCCCTCATAGACTGCCAAATTCTCGCGGTTCGCTGCTCTTCACTTTGCGATCCTTGCGACTCTGCGTGAAGATCCTTCAGCGGCGTTATGCGTACGATCTCGTACCTTGAGATAAAGGTCGCTTCGCTGCCGATGGAATTTGAAATTTCAGATCTCAATTTTGCGATCGTTTCGGCGCTAACTAGATTCGCCCTTGTAATTATTGCAACATCCGCTCTATTGAGATTTGAGCCCCGCTCGCGCAGCCGCCCGGCCGGCAGCAAGCGTTCGCGTTCGAATATCTCCGTAGCATCAATGCAAACAATATCGACATCGCGCCCTGCCCGCCGATGCTGAAATCCGTCATCGAGAACAAAAACCGTCACGCCAAACTTCCGTTTGGCCCATTCCGCAGCCGCTACGCGATCTCGGTCCGCGATGACAATCGCCTTACCAAGCAGCTTTTGGGCAAGCTCGACCGGCTCGTCGCCGCCCGCTGCGGCGTCCGCAAGAATATTTACGCCGTCAGACACGAGAACACGTTTGCCCGGGTCATTTCGCCCGTAACCGCGTGTCAATATGCACACCTTTTCCCCACGTTCGGCTAGAAT
>DATLNN010000220.1:0-4067 GCA_035536695.1 Pyrinomonadaceae bacterium
ATCTCAAATTCCAAATTCCAAAATTCCAAATTTTTCGATCCCGAGCCGGGATCTCGAATCTGGAATTCACAATCATATAAATAGTGACGAAACACTGGTCTCGTCGTGGATCGACTTGATCGCGGATGCAAGCAGATTAGCTACGCTCAATACTTTGATCTTGCCTCCCTCGACCAGCGGCACGCCGTTGTCCCTGATCGGGATCGTGTCGGTGACTATCACCTTTTTCAAAAACGACCCGCTGATGTTCTCGACGGCCTTTCCCGAAAAAACGCCGTGAGTGAAGCAAGCGTAAATATCGTTTGCCCCCGCCTTATTAAGCGCTTCGGCCACCTTGCAGATCGTTCCGCCCGTGTCGCACATATCGTCGATTATCAAACAATTTCGACCGCGGACGTCGCCGACGATGTTCATTACATCCGCTTCGTTCGGCCTGTCTCGGCGTTTATCGCAGAGTGCCAAGCCCGCGTTCAGCCTTTTCGCATATGCCCGTGCACGTTCGGCACCGCCGGTGTCAGGTGCAACCACGATCAAATTCTCGATCGGGTTCGCCCTGAAATACTCGACCACTATCGGCGCAGCATAAAGATGGTCCACCGGGATGTCAAAAAACCCTTGTATCTGCGATGCATGCAGATCAATTGTCAAAATACGGTCAGCGCCAGCCGTCGTGAGCAGATTTGCGACTAATTTCGCAGCGATCGGAACTCGCGGACGATCTTTCTTGTCAGATCGCGCGTACCCAAAATACGGGATGACCGCCGTGACTCTCGCCGCCGATGCCCTGCTAAAAGTGTCGATCATTATCAACAACTCCATCAGGTGCCGATCGCTTGGCGGGCAGGTCGGCTGGACGATAAAAATATCCGACCCGCGAACATTCTCGCCGATCTGAAAATTGAACTCGCCGTCCGAAAACCCCTCGGTGCTGGCCTTGCCCAATTCGCAGTCAAGGTTACGACAGATGGCCTCCGCCAATTCCCGGTGAGCGTTTCCCGAAAAGACCTTGATTTTGCCCGTAACTGCCATTTCTCTTGCAGAAGCCCGCACGTAGCGGTATACGAAGTTGAGTGTTAAGCCCTCACGTGCGGGCTTCTGCAATAAAAAACGGACAACCTCCGAGAAGATCGTCCGTCGACATTTTCCAACTGGCTGGGGCGGGAGGATTCGAACCTACGAATGCCGGATCCAAAGACCGGTGCCTTACCACTTGGCTACGCCCCAATTGCGTAAATCTGTCAGAAACGACGGAAACAACCTAGACGACCTTTATAAATGGAGCGCCTCGCGATACTTAGCCCGCGTAACGGTTGATACGGCAAACTTTCGCCAGGTCGACTCAATGTCGAGGGCTTTTTCAGCAGCTTGCCGTGTCTCTGTATTGTCAAATATTGCGAAGACCGAAGCCCCGCTGCCGCTCATCGCGGCATTTACTGCCCCAAGCTTAAGCAAAGTCGCCTTGACCCGCCTGATCTCAGGGTAAGTGTCAAAGACGCTCGTCTCAAAATCATTTATCAACACCGAGTGGCGTAAATCCAGAGATTCCGCCTCATTACGGCAAACTCGAAGAATACGATTCGACGAACCGTTTGTCAAGGTCGTAGCGGCGACCCTGTCAAACGCGAGCTGGGTTGAAACAGGCACGTCGGGCGTGACAATAAGAATAAACGGCTCGTCAATGTCGTCCATCGGCTCGATCGAGTCGCCGCGACCTGTTCCGATAGCGGTTCCGCCATGGAGGAAGAAAGGAACATCGGCTCCTAATCCGGTGGCTATACCGTAAAGATCCTCTGTTGACGCTTTAAGCCCCCATAGCCGAGTTAACCCCATCAATGCTGCCGCGGCATTCGACGACCCGCCGCCAAGTCCGCCGGGAGCCGGTATTCGCTTTTCAAGGTGCATCGCCGCGCCCTCTGAGATCTTGAACCGGTCTCGTAAGGCCTTGCCGGCTTTGATCATGATGTTGTCGTCTCCGATCGGGAGCGAATCGTCATCACATGTCAATCCAAGCGCGTCATCCGCGTAAAACGAAAGCATGTCGCAGAGCGACACAGTCTGAAAGAGAGTGCACAACTCGTGATAACCATCAGAACGCTTGCCCGCTATGCGAAGAATTAAATTGATCTTTGCAAAGGAAGGAAGGGTAAACGAAGGCCGCAGCATCGGTTCAGCATATGAAAAACGCAGAATGCGTGCAACCATCGGGCAGAACCTTCGCAGACAGTAGACCCTAGATAGTAGCCGGTAGTTGGAAACCCATATATGGCTTGTCCCATGTCCCGCTTGTCCCGCGTGTCCCGTTGTCCCATTTGTCCCAAATAGGTTGGGACAAAATGTAACCTGTTGCCGGTAATAGAGTTAGCAAAAACACATCGTTCTTCGTACCCGAACATTGAGGTTAGACCGTGCTACAAAGTATGTCGGGGGTCGTAAAAATTCCTACCGCTCTTCGATCGTACGTCCCTGTGCGACGGTCGCATAGTCGGAAAATTGCGCATCTTTTTAATTTTCAAACATCGCGAATCCGCAGGCATGCGAAGTCTGGCGATCCATCATATCACATCTTGCACTCTGTCGCACCCCTGCGACATCGGCGACGTGAAATCTAACTCATTGCCAGCTGATGACTGTATGCAGAACGCTGTCCCGCAGCCTTCGGATCAGGAAGCAGCGAGGCCTCAAAGCCGCCGGCCGGGGCTGTATTTACTATCGACGAGCCAAAAATACCTGCGTAAAGTAATAGGAGCCATCCGACGCCTATAGCTGATTTCCGCCAGTCGTGGTCCATCATGTTGTGGCGATGCGAGCATGAATCCAGCCACCGTGCAACAGCCTTGTGAGTCGGATCGTCAAAGCCGCGGCCCATCGACTGTGCACTACTGACGGTTTGTTCTAGTATTACCGTATGAGCAAACCCGCGTTGGCAGTGCACGGTGGGGCTGGAACGATCCTGAGATCGCGCATGACGAATGCCTTGGAGGCGGAGTATCGCGCAGGGCTCGACGAAGGGCTTAAGGCCGGATCTTCGATCCTTGAGCGTGGCGGCTCTGCGCTCGATGCTGTTGAGGCGGCCGTGCGCTCTCTCGAGGACTTTCCGCTTTTTAATGCTGGACGCGGGTCCGTCTTTACACATGAGGGAAAGATCGAGTTGGACGCCTCTATAATGGATGGCCAGCGCCTGCGGGCGGGGGCCGTGGCATTTGCCAGGAATGTGAAAAATCCGGTGAGTCTCGCGCGGCTCGTGATGGAGAAAACGAAACACATTCTGCTGGCGGCTGACGGCGCAAACCAATTTGCGCAGGAAATGGGGGTCGAGCTTGCGGACGACACTTATTTTTTTACCCAACATAGATACGACCAATTGCTCGAGGCGAGGGCTCTTGACGAGGTACAGCTCGATCACACGATCACTGAACCACAGCTGGTTGAAGAAGAGTTGGACGCCAACCCAACGCTCAAAACCGGGATGGGAACTGTTGGCGCCGTTGCATGCGATATAAACGGACATCTTGCCGCCGCCACCTCAACAGGCGGAATGACGAACAAAAAATACGGGCGGATCGGCGACACACCGATCATCGGCTCGGGCACGTACGCGGACGAGACGTGTGCGGTTTCCTGCACCGGCTATGGTGAATACTTCATGGTTGGCGTTACGGCCTATGACCTGGCGGCGAGAATGAAGTATCGCGGGCTGTCCGTCGGCGATGCCGCACGTGAGACAATTGACCGACTTACATCGATCGGAGGCGAGGGCGGCCTGATCGCTGTCGATGCTCACGGCAACGTTACTCTGCCGCTTAATTCCGAGGGTATGTATCGGGGGTGGTGGACGGGCGCCCACGACTATGCCACGCGGATCTATGCGTGATCTGCGTGATCGACCTTAGGCGAGCATCAGGCTCTGATGCTGCTCGGTGGACGGAACCTCGCGCCGCTCGGTTACTTCTACGACAGCGACGGGGTGGGCGCACGAATTGTGCTCCTCCCGGCCGGTTTCGCAGACGAAACGTCCGCCTCGCTCCGAGTCGTGCCGCGACGTTCTACCTTAAGGCTGTTGTCGCTGG
>DATLNN010000221.1:0-3383 GCA_035536695.1 Pyrinomonadaceae bacterium
ATCCGTACGCTGAAAACGATGCGGCGGGTAAAAAGATCGACTTCCCCGACGAAGAGAACTGGCAGAAATATTTGCGGACCGCCGCTGTTATGAGCCAGGCATCCGGTGTTCGACGCATCCCGCTCAGCCGCTCCGATTGGCGCCGTTCACACGTTAACACATTCATCGAATCCGTCGGCCGCGAGGTGAAAAAGATCAAGCCGCAGATAATGTACGGCATCTCGCCGTTCGGCATCTGGCAGCCGATGCCGGAACGTCAGATCGTCGGGTTCAACGCCTATGCGGAACTCTACGCGGACGCAAGGAAATGGCTCCAGGACGCCACGGTCGATTATTTGGCCCCGCAACTGTACTGGCCGACTGGTCGGCCGAATCTGAGCTTCCCCGTGCTGCTCGAATGGTGGAAGGAACAAAATACAAGAAATCGCCACGTATGGCCCGGCCTTGCCACGTACCGCACCGACCGCCCGGAATACGGCGCCGACATGCTTGCCGGCCAGATCGGCTTCACACGGCGAGATGAGCCGACGCGCGGTGCCATCCACTTCAGCCTCAAGTCGCTGCGTAATGACCTCGGCGGGATCCAGTCAAAGCTGCGAGATACGGTCTACACGCGTAATGCCCTGATCCCCATGTCGCCGTGGATCAAGACGCGAAAACTCACCTCGCCCAGAGTCGGTCCTTCGCGTATCGACGGCTCCTATTACCGGGCATCCTGGAAGCCGGTAAAGGGCGCCTTCCAGTACGTCGTCTACGCAAAGGACAAGGATGCTTGGAGCTACTCGATCGTGCCGGCGACCGAGACATCGATCGCACTCTCGGCGGAGCGGAAGATCGACAATTTGGTTGTTCACGCGGTTGACCGGCTCGGCAATACGAGCCGTTAGTTCAGGCGGATTATCCTTCCTTCCACTTTCGGCGAGATGGTCGAATTCGCAGATTCCCTTATCGCTTTCTCGAACACATCGGAATCCTTTGGGGCCGCATCGGCCGCGAGCACGATCTTAGCGTCCCTTAACATCGTGTAACCATCGCCGCCGCGTGACACGAGAAAGTCTGAGGTTGCCAACGTATACTTTGCGTTTGCATCGATTGGCTTACCGCCCACGCTGGCCTGAGTTATCCGCTGGCCGGGAAGCTTGCTCGCGTCGTATGTGAAGCGAAGTCCGGAGACCTGCGGGAATCGTCCCGGTTCGCTATCCTCGCGGCTGCGGGCGACGCCGTGTTCGAGAATGTCCATCAACAGTTTGCCCGAGACCTCGACCTTTACGATCGGGTTGTTGAAGGGCAGCATCGAGAGGACGTCGCGCTTCGTAAGGACACCGGGCGAATACGAAAGATCGGCGCGGATCGACCCGCCGTTAACAAATCCGATGTCGGCCCCAACGGCCTTGCGATAGGCGTCGGCGATGAAGTTGCCGATATCCGTTTCCTTTGTCCGGACCGACTTTGAAAGAGCATCCAGCGGGACCGCCGTCGCTCCGACCCTGACTTCAAGCTGGTCGAGCAGCGACTTGTATTTCGCGGCGACCGCTGCGAACTCAGGGTCGTTGGGGATCTGATCGGTTATGGGGATGATCTCCCAATCCATACTCTGCATCTTACCGGTCTTCTTGTCGATGAAAAGGTCAAAGCGGCCGACCTCGCGAGCGTCCGCCCACATTTTGAAGATCGGCGTCCCGCTCGCCGATGACTGCAGCAGCGTGTGTTCGTGTCCGCCCAGGATCAGGTCGAAGTCGGCGCAGCCGGCCAGCTTCTTGTCTTGGCTCATGAACAAATGCGTCAGGCCCACGACAACCTCGGCCCCGAGCGACCTCATCTCGGGCACAAGGCTGCGCGCCCGTTCGCAATAGTCCGTCACGCTGAGATGAGCTTCCATTGAGGACGTTTCTTTCGTCTCGGGCAGCAGGAAACCAATGAACCCGATCTTAACGCCGCCGATAGATCGGATGACGAATTGCGGCATTCCGGCGAATACCTTGCCCGTCTTCGTGTCGATGACGTTCGTTCCAAGCCAGGTGAACTTCGATTCCTTCATCCTATCCAGCAGCTCGTTGGTGCGTATATCGAACTCATGATTCCCGAGTACCGAATAGTCCAGCCCAACTGCGTTCCACGCGTCGATCATCTGTGCTCCGCGATAGGTCCGCGTCTCGACGGATGGCGACAACGTATCACCGCCGAACGTCATCAGCGTGTTCGGATTCTCCGCAAGTACCTTTTTCCTGATCGTCATCACACGCGCCAGCCCGCCCCGCTTACCGCCATCAACGGGCGTAAACTGGTAGGTATCATTCATGTGGAGAATGGTGACCCGAACGTTGTCGGCCGGCTGCGCGGCCGCTACGGAAACGAGGGCGATCAGGATCAGGATTCTCAGTATCATGGCACGGGAGTCTCGACGGTAAGGTGTGTTCGCGCCTCCCACAATTCGGGGAAGAATTTCTTGGTCAGCGTTGTCATCAGGTATCCCACGCCTTCCGACCCGCCGGTGCCGGGTTTCATGCCCAGCATCCGTTCGACCATGAGGATGTGGTTATATCGCCACGAGATTATCATCTCATCGTGCTCGATCAGCAGATCTTGCATGTTGTAAAGCTCGGCATATTTCTCCGGGTGGGTGAGAATTTCAACCGCAGCGCTGACGCGTTCTTCATGGCTGGCCACGGCCAGGCCATTGCGGCCAATGAGTGACCAGAACGCATCGGCAAGTGATGGTCCGCTGAACCGGCGAGAGAGCCGCGCGTAAGCAAACTCATCTTCCTTAAAGCTCGCCAATATCTTCTCGTCTTTTGAGCCCGAGGCAAACTCGAGCTCTCGAAACTGCATTGACTGAAAACCGCTGGCCGGGTTGAGCTTGTCGCGAAACTCGAGGAACCCGATCGGCGCCATCGATTCGAGAATGTGGATCTGCGTTACCAGAATTCGCTCGATCGATACGACCCCGCGAAGGCTGTGGTTGGCCCGGAACACACGGCCCTCGTCCATCCATTTGATCGTCGCCGAAACCTCGTGCAGTATCTGCTTGAACCACAGCTCGTAGGTTTGATGGATAATTATGAAAAGCTGCTCGTCGTGACTGACAGGCTCTGACAGGGTTTGCTGGAGCTCGAGCAGCTCGCGGACCTTTAGATATTTGTTGTATGAGAGAAGGGGATTTTTGCCGTACTCAGCCGCCATTGAAGATCGCTTATCCTGCCGTAAATATTAGATTTATCTTGGTGTATCGGCATAATTAAGTCAATTACGACACGCCCACGGAAAATATTGAAAAATCATCTTGACAGACGGCCAGGATTTCGTTAAATTTTCCTTCGTCTTTCCACACGAAAACAGCAATCTCACGGAGGGAACCTTGTATTGAAAAGGTTAGGCGTTTTTGC
>DATLNN010000222.1:0-3285 GCA_035536695.1 Pyrinomonadaceae bacterium
ACTCACTACGGCACAACACCCGCACCTATCTATTTCGGCCTCGGGTACGTCACCCAAAAACGCTGGTGGACGATCGGCCTGATCGCGTCGCTCCTCAACATCATAATCTGGTCAACGATCGGACTCGGCTGGTGGAAGATACTGGGATGGTGGTAAATGTCCTGAATCTCGCGTTTCCGGATTTCGCTAGGTAATATCCCCGCTAACAAGCGGGCCGCCTGAAGACGGGACCCAGAGGGTTGTTCAGTGATCGTCACGCCCCCTGTCAGGTATCGCATTGCGAGGGATCTGGCGTCGGCATTGGTGATATCGCATCCGATCAAACTGTCGTCGAAGGTCAGCATCGTTACGCCCTCTTTCGCGTTCGGAGCTACGTGGAATCTGATCCGAACCAGAGATGCCGAACCCGCCTGTTTGATTGGCGTTGCCGAATCGATCAAAATACCGATCCGGCCCAGGTCAACTGCTGACAAGTTCGTGGTCAGAGTTGTGCCGCCGGGCATTCTGCCTCCAGCCTCAATGATCGGGTTCGTGAGCGTTGCCGGGTCGAAATTCAAAGTAAAGCTCGCGGCGACCTCATCGCCCCGCAGCTCAAGTTCCACATCGATGGTGAACGGTTCCCCGGCCGTTGCGTCGGTGGAAACGACACGTATGGAGCGTCCCATGGCTGCTTGTTCGGCATCGAGATCGGGCAGCGGCGGCCGGGCCGGCAGCGGCTCGATCGGGCCTCCCGCGCTTTGCGGCACGCTCAACGCGGCTATGTAGTTTCTCATCTGCTGCACATCGCTGGCGACGATCCGCCCATCGCCCTGCGTCTCGTACGGTGCCGAGTCGGCTCGCTGAAATTCATTGAACGCGACGCTCACGGGCTCGCCGGCAAAAAAGTCGCGCATCACTTGCAGATCGTTCGCCCTAAACTCCCCGTCGCCGGCAAACCGCGGGGCCAGATCGCCCTCAAACCCGCCCGGTGCCGGCGTGGGGGTCGGTGTCGGTGTTGGAGTAGGTGTCGGCGCTGGAGTTGGTGTCGCCGTCGGAGTAGGAGTAGCCGTTGGAGTAGGCGTCGCAGTCGGAGTCGGCGTTAACGTCGGAGTTGGCGTCGGCGCCGGCGTTGGAGTTGGCATCGGCGTCGGTGTTGGCGTCGGCGTTGGAGTTGCGGTTGGGGTAGCAGCGACATCGTTGTCCAAAATGGTCAGTATCGCGGGGTCCGCTGAAGATGCCAAATGGATCGCTTATCGCGCAACGGCAGTTATCTCGTTGCGGCCGAGGGAGAATCCATCGCCCGAATGCGGCTCGACCGCGACGCCAAAATATCAAGCCACAAGTACGGAGCTACTAAGTCGATCAATGGCGTCAAAGCCTCCTTCCACCCAGCCGGCCACATTCTCGGTTCTGCACAAGTTCATATCGAGTATTGACAATCCGCGAACATGAATCATCCATTTCTAAACCCGCGAATCAGCACTATGTCAACAAATTCCGGGCCGCGCGATAGGAGAATGCGCTTTCCGTCATTTGAATAGGCGAAATTCCAAATACTATCGCTTTGAAAACTCGTGATCTGCTCGGGCGGCTTACCCGATAATGGCTGTACCGAGAGGTTCATTGCGCCTTGTTTTTGATTAAGGAATACAACGCCCGAGCCGTCGGGCGTCCAGCGAATAGTCCGGTATAAGTTTCCGAACGGAGCCACTTCAAAGGACTGCGAAGGTTTTCCGCCATCTGCGGGTAGGATAGCTATCGTGCCCGGTTTCAGACGGGCGTCGCTAAGCAAAAGACAGGCGATAGATTTTCCGTCAGGCGAAAAAACGGGCGAGCCTGATTCATAGTCGGTTAGCCCAATGCTCTGGCCGGCGGCAAGCGGAACCTTCCAGATTGTGGATCGTTTTCCGTCCGAAGATGCGTAAACAACCCATTGTCCGTCGGGCGAAATATCCGGCCGGCTGTCGAGGGTGTTGCCAAAAGTCAACTGCATAATTTCCGAGCCATTCTCGGCATTCATCCGAAAAATATGATTGCCACCAGCGTGATCGGATGCGAAGACCAGATAACGGCCATCGCGTGAGGCAGCGACATCTTTCTGTGTAAACGAGTCGGTGGTTAGTGCCCGCGGCTCACTCCGGTCCGACGTTACCGTCCAAATATCCAGACTGTCTTCCGAACGGCCGATGTACGCAATCCGCCCGTCTTTGAGTTCCGCAAGCCCGAAACGGCCGTTGGTTGAACCGACGCCGATGGGAGCGCCGTCATCCGCGTCGCCGCTTGCGTTTATGCTCCAAATCTCGGACACTCGATTCCAAATTGTCGCAACCATTGCACTTGAATCGGTAGTAACATCCAATCCCGTATTTCCATAGTTCTCAGCGTCATCGGTAATACGCCGAACTTGGCCCGACGGATAATCCAGCAAATGTAAATTATTATCGAGCCGCGGGCTGCGGGCCACAAAAGCGAGTTGACGGCCGTCGCCGGTCCATTTCATGCTTCCGGTTTCGGTAAACTGCTGCGTCGTGAGCCTGCTTATTGACCCGGTGTTTACGTCAATCCCCAAAATTGCCGATTGCGGTGCCAGACCCGCACGATCGGGAGTCGCGTCGAATGCGATCAAATTCCCGTTCGGCGACCAGGCGAGATAGTACCCCAGCCGCAGGCGCTCGTCGGAGGTCGCGATCGTTCGCTCGCCGCTGCCATCCAGCTGCGCAATGACCATTTTTCTTTGGGATTCTTCAGGACCGTCGCGAAAGTGGACGACGCGCTTCCCGTCGGGCGAAATTGCGAAGCACGTCCCCGGACTGCTCATAATGCGCTCCGGCCTTCCGCCTAATACGGGAATTCTGTATAAAGCCCTGTAAGGATCATTTTTATCCGAGGCGAGATAATAAATAAGCGAGCCGTCGGGCGAAAAGCTGGTACAGCCAAACGCCCTTTCGCCGGTCTCAAGCAGCTGAATTACGGAATTTGTATCAATCTGTCGAACAAAGAGCGCACCCCGACCGGATGAGGCGTGCTCGATGTAAGCGATAAACTTGCCATCCGGCGAGATCGTAGAAGCCCCGTTCTGCTTGCCTCGGGTAAGCCTGGTAACCGTCATTTTCTCGACGGAAACTGCGGATGAGTCACCCGCACTGTACAAGAAATAGCTGGCAACGCCCGCCAAAATGAACAAAACCGCGGCGACTCCGGTAACGCTTAATAAGATTCGAGGCTTTTGCCACGACCGCCGCTTCTGGCTCAAATCTCTCAAACCTTGACCCTGAAATGCGGGTTCTGAAACTTCCTGCGATTCGC
>DATLNN010000223.1:0-4148 GCA_035536695.1 Pyrinomonadaceae bacterium
GGGGAGTTTCGTTTAGGCGAAACTCACCTGTTTTTGGTTTGGTGTCAGATACCGTTGACCCCAATCCGCATGTTTACGATGAAATGGGGTTGACCGTCCACGGAGCCGTGTGATCTACCCGAAGATCAGCCAAAGTCCCGACTGGGAGCATAGGCAAACAAACTCAAGTGTGTGATAATCAATATTTTTGATTTGACCGCCTGTTAGACCAAGGCACCTCAGCCAGTCTACTCGCGGGACAAAATAACAAGACAATATGAACAATTACGTTATTTATTCAATACCTGCACTTGGGATACTTGGGTTGCTGGTAATGGCGATCAAATCGGCCTGGGTCACTAAGCAAGATGCTGGCGATGCGAAGATGCAGGAGCTGGCAGGGTATATTGCCGACGGCGCCATGGCATTTTTGAAGGCCGAGTGGAAAGTGCTCAGCATATTCGTGGTCATCACCGCGGCATTATTGGCCTATTCAGGCACCATCCACGAGATAAATGGGCGACAGATACATTCGAGCTGGGTTATCGCGATCGCATTTATCGTGGGCGCCGTGTTTTCGGCAACGGCCGGATTCATCGGAATGAAAGTGGCTACCAAAGCCAATGTCCGAACCACCCAGGCAGCCCGAACCAGCCTGAAGCAGGCATTAAAAGTATCATTCACCGGCGGGACCGTAATGGGCCTCGGCGTTGCCGGCCTGGCGGTCTTGGGCCTCGGGGGGTTGTTCATAGTGTTTCTTGCGTTGTTTGCCGACTTGGGGGCCAATCAGGTCCGGACCGCGATCGAGGTTCTCACGGGGTTCTCGCTCGGTGCCGAGTCGATCGCGCTGTTTTCGCGCGTTGGCGGCGGTATCTATACCAAGGCGGCTGATGTGGGGGCAGATCTCGTTGGAAAGGTCGAGGCCGGAATCCCTGAGGATGACGTTCGCAATCCCGCAACGATCGCCGACAACGTTGGTGACAACGTGGGCGACGTTGCCGGGATGGGCGCCGATCTTTTCGGTTCGTACGTGGCCACGATCCTTGCGACGATGGTGCTCGGCCAGGAGGTGAAGGTAACCGATGGCTTTGGCGGCATGTCTGCCATTCTCCTGCCGATGGTGATCTGTGGTCTGGGGATCGTGTTTTCGATCATCGGGACCCTTTTTGTACGGATCAAGGATGAGAAATCGAGTGTTCAGAACGCGCTCAATCTGGGTAACTGGTCCTCGATGATACTGACCGTAATTGCAGCGTATTTTGTGGTGATGTGGATGCTGCCGGAAGGGCAAATCGCACTCCGAAATACGACCTTCAACAAGAACGGCGTATTTGCCGCAATCGTGGTAGGAACGGTAGTCGGCGCGATCATGAGCTTTGTGACCGAGTATTACACCGCCATGGGCAAAAAGCCTGTGCTGTCGATCGTCCGGCAGTCGTCGACCGGACACGCGACCAACATCATTGCCGGCCTGTCTGTTGGCATGAAATCAACCGTCATCCCGGTCCTGACTCTCGCCGGCGGCATCATGGCTTCTTATTATTTCGCCGGATTGTATGGCGTGGCTATCGCGGCGGCGGGAATGATGGCGACGACAGCGATGCAATTGGCTATCGATGCGTTCGGGCCGATCGCCGACAATGCGGGCGGCATCGCAGAGATGAGCCAGTTGCCTCCAGAAGTTCGCGAGCGGACGGATAATCTGGACGCTGTGGGTAATACGACCGCTGCGACGGGCAAGGGTTTTGCCATCGCGTCGGCGGCCTTGACGGCATTGGCGTTGTTCGCTGCTTTTGTTGGTATCGCGGGTATCGATCGCATCGATATCTACAAAGCGAATGTTCTGGCGGGCCTGTTTGTCGGCGGAATGATCCCGTTCATATTCTCAGCGCTTTGCATTCAGGCTGTCGGACGAGCGGCGATGGATATGGTTGAGGAGGTCCGCCGCCAGTTCCGCGAGATACCGGGCATTATGGAATACAAGGCGAAGCCCGAATATGAAAAGTGCGTTGCCATCTCGACCAAGGCCTCGATCCGCGAAATGATGATGCCCGGCGCGATAGCGCTGATCACGCCAGTGATCGTAGGTTTCACATTCGGACCTGAAGTTTTAGGCGGCTTACTCGCAGGTGTCACCGTGTGCGGCGTGCTGATGGGCATCTTCCAATCGAATGCAGGCGGAGCGTGGGACAACGCCAAGAAATCGTTCGAGAAAGGCGTCGATATCAACGGCGAGATGGTCTTCAAAGGCTCTGAGGCTCACAAAGCCTCAGTAACGGGCGACACCGTTGGCGACCCCTTCAAAGACACCTCAGGCCCGTCGATGAACATTCTTATCAAGCTAATGTCGATCGTTTCGCTGATTATCGCTCCGTACATTTACGGCATCGGGCAGTAGACACATCGGCGTCCAGCCCAGCTAAAGACCGGATCGCACTGGTCTTTTTTTGTTCCCCGTGGGATTCTGATGCATTTTCGATGGGTAAGCTCGCGGCTTTTTGATGCTATAATCTTGCGAATCTCACCATGCTCGAACCCGGTACAAAGCTTGGCAGATATGACATCAAATCGCTTATCGGGGCTGGCGGCATGGGTGAGGTCTATCTGGCGAGCGACCCGAAGATAGGCCGCGAGGTTGCGATCAAGGTGCTTCCATCCGACGTGGCGGGCGACGCCGAGAGGCTGGCGCGATTCGAACAGGAGGCGCAGGCAGCCGGAGCCCTCAATCACCCAAACATTCTTGCCATCTACGACATAGATACCCACGACGGGTGCACGTATGTTGTTTCCGAACTGCTCCAGGGCGATACGCTGCGTTGGCAGGTAGGCGGCGGACCATTGGCCGTGCGCCGAGCAACGGACTATGCGATGCAGGTTGCCCACGGCCTGGCCGCCGCGCACGAAAAAGGTATTATCCACCGCGACCTCAAGCCTGAGAACCTGTTTGTTACGAAGGACGGCCGGGTCAAGATCCTCGACTTCGGCCTCGCAAAACTCACAGAGCCCGACGGCAACGGTGGCGGCACGGAGATGCCAACCAGGCGGATAAAGACGGGCTCGGGAACTATCATGGGCACCGCCGGATATATGTCGCCGGAACAGCTTCGCGGTCAGCCGGTTGATGCACGGACCGACATCTTTTCGTTCGGTGCGGTCCTTTACGAGATGCTTTCCGGGCAGAAGGCGTTCCTGCGAGATTCGGCTGCCGACACGATCAGCGCAGTTCTCCGCGAAGATCCTCCAGACCTATCGGATACGAATGAGGCCGTGAACCCGGGCCTTGACCGCGTTGTGCGTAGATGTCTCGAGAAGAACCGGGAACAGCGTTTTCACTCGGCTAGCGATCTGGCATTCGCGCTTGAGGCGCTGACAGGCATTCGAACTGCTGATAGCAACGCGACCGCCATAATGACGGCTCCGGTTTCGGCTGTCACGCGGAAACGCGACTGGCGGACGATGGTCCCGTGGGCTGCGGCAGCACTTTGCCTGATGGCGGCGGCCGTATTTGGCTGGCTCTATTTTACGCGGGCCGAATCGCGTGGCGAGGTCGTCAGATTTGCCATCGCTCCGCCGCCAAAGGTCGGGATCGGCGAAGCGATGGCGATATCGCCCGACGGGCGCTACCTTGCGTTCGAAGCGGTTGGCACGAATGGCTTAACGACGCTCTGGGTTCGGCCGATCGACTCGATCGAGTCTCGCGAACTAACGGGTACGGGCGGAGCGGCACTCCCGTTTTGGTCGCCGGACAGCCGGCATCTGGCATTTTTCGCGGACGGCGAACTGAAGAGGATAGACGTGGCGGGTGGTCCGCCGCAGAAACTGGCGCCGGTTTCAGCCGATACTCGGGGCGGGTCGTGGTCGTCTAATGGCACGATCATCTTTACGCCCGGAGTAACCGAAGAGCTATTCAAGATCGCTGCGACGGGCGGCGTTGCAGAACCCGTAACCACGCTCGACGAGAAGCGCGGCCAGACCTCTCACCGGTGGCCGGATTTTTTACCAGATGGCCGCCATTTTCTCTATTTTGGCCGGGGCAACAACAAGGAGCTCGAGGGCATTTTTGTGGGGTCGCTCGACGGCGGGGAACCAAAATTCGTGGTCGGGAGCAAGATCCGGGCTGAGTTCGTCCCGGACGCAACCGGCGGTGTGGGGCGTCTGTTGTTCGTACG
>DATLNN010000224.1:0-6962 GCA_035536695.1 Pyrinomonadaceae bacterium
GGCCAAACCTGCCCGTTGATCGCCGACAAAATCAGGAATTTTCCGCCGATCAGGCACGCGCCGGCGGAGACCGGCGGCCCGACGGGATGATGGGGCTGCGCTTGTTCAAGGCAGCGTGACGGATGCCCCGGATGCGGGCAAAATTATCACGACGTCGCGCGGCTGTATTGGCTTTACGACAGGAACCTGCGCATTTGTGCACTGGCGGCCCGCTGGAACAGAGGATCTGCCGGAATGGAACTTATTAAAAAGCTCAATCGCGATTATACCGACGATACGCTTGGCTTATGTTTTGGTTACACTTGATTCAATCGGATAGTAGTGCGGCGATGGCCTGGAAATTATGAGGATAGAAGCAGGCGAAATTTACGGACACTACACGATCGTTTCCGCTATTGGCGCGGGCGGTATGGGCGAGGTCTTTTTGGCCGAGGACACGAAGCTCGACCGTAGAGTCGCGATCAAGTTTCTCCATCGTGAATTGGGCAAGGACGCGGACAAGCTGAGTCGGTTTATTCGCGAAGCGAAGGCCGCGTCCGCTCTGAATCACCCGAATATTCTGACCGTTTATGAGATCGGCGCATCAAAGGACACCAACTATATCGTCACCGAATTCATCGATGGCGACACCCTCCGTAAACATTTGTCCGCGGGCGAGCCACTGCGGCTCAGCGCAATATTAAAGATCGGCGTTCAGGTTGCTGAAGCCCTCTCGGCCGCGCATCATGCCGGCATTATTCATCGCGACATCAAGCCGGAAAATATAATGCTCCGCAGCGATGGATACGCGAAGGTTCTGGATTTTGGACTCGCCAAGTTGTTAGATCCGGCAACGACCATGACAGGCTCCGAAGATGCAACGCGCGCGCAAATCAATACGATGCCTGGTGTGATAATGGGAACCGCTTCGTATATGTCGCCGGAGCAAGCGAGAGGAAAACCCACCGATGGAAGGACGGATACCTGGAGTCTCGGTGTCGTACTCTACGAAATGCTTTCGGGCAGGCTTCCATTCGCAGGCGAGACTGTCAATCACACGATAGTTTCGATTCTCGAAAAGGAACCGCTTCGACTTGAAAATGTCCCCGATGAACTGCAGCGCATCGTCCGAAAATCGCTTACAAAAGACGCTGACATGCGGTATCAGTCGGCGCACGATATACTCATCGACCTGAAAAATCTACGGCGCGACCTCGACATTCAGGGCGAGCTCGAGCGATCAGTAATTCCCAGCCGAGACACCGCCGCCACAAGCCCTGAGGCTGCGAGGACGTATGCGAGCGATCCTGCTCAATCGACCAGCGGAGGACAGGTAACCAGGACCTCTTCGTCGAGTCTCGAATACGCGGTCACACAGGCAAGGAGTCATAAACTCGCAGCTTCAATTGCTGGCCTTTTTCTGCTCGCAATTGTGTCGGCCGTTGGCTATTTTGTCTATTTTTCGAAAGGCCGCGGTGCACAGATCAATTCGATTGCCGTTCTCCCGTTCGAAAACCGCAGCGGGAACCCCGATTCGGAATACCTCTCGGACGGCCTGGCCGAATCGCTGATCTATCGACTGTCGCAGTTGCCAAATCTTAAAGTCTGTCCCGCAAGCTCCGTAATGCGGTATAAGGGAAAAGAGTTCGACGCCCAAAAGATCGCACGAGAATTGGGCGTGGAGGCGGTAATGTTCGGGCGGATATCTCAACGCGGCGATAACCTGAGCATAAGCATCGAGCTGATAGACGCTGCGGACGATAAGGCTATATGGGGCGAGCAGTACGAGCGGAAAATGTCCGACCTGCTCGCCACGCAGCGCGAGATTGCCGGGGCCATCGTCGAGAAACTTCAATTAAAGCTGTCTGGCGACGACGACAAGGGACTCACCCGGAAATATACCAGCAGCAATGAGGCCTATCAGCTATACCTAAAGGGGCGTTTTCAGTGGAACAAGCGGACGTTGGACGGGCTTAAGGCCGCCGAAGCTTATTTTAAGCAGGCGATCGAGAAGGACCCGTCGTTTGCGCTCGCCTATGCGAGCCTGGCCGAAACTTACGTCCTTTTCCCGAGCTACAGCGTTGCTTCGCCCCGGGACAGCATGCCGCAGTTGAAGGCCGCGGCGCTGAAAGCAATAGAACTGGATGAAACGCTTGCCGAGGGGCACACAGCGCTTCATGGTTATCACAGCAGCTATTCCTGGAACTTCGAAATAGCGGAAAGGGAGCTCCGCCGCGCGATCGAGCTCAATCCGAACTACGCCACCTCGTATCACTGGCTCGGAAACTTCCTGCCGCTATTGGGTCGGTGCGAGGAAGCAATCGCGGCCGCAAAGCGTGCCGAAGAACTTGATCCGCTTTCCGCGATAATCGCCGCCGACACTGCCTACGATCTGATTATGTGCCGCCGATACGATGATGCGCTGGCCCAGACAGCGCGAGCGTTTCAGCTCGACCCAAATTTCTATTACACGCATTACACCGCCGGTTGGGCGTATCTTCAGAAAGGAATGCATAACGAGGCGATTACAGCATTCAAGAAGTCGCTGGAGCTTAATGCCGACCCTCTTGCCAAAGCGCTGTACGGTCAGGCACTGGCGCGGTCGGGCAGGCGCGCCGAAGCTATTAAGATACTCGACGAACTGATCGCGGAATCGCAGCGTCGGTTCATTGGGGGCTACGTTCTCGCGATGGTTCACGCGGCATTAGGGGAAAAGGACGCTGCCTTCGCACAGTTGGAAAAGGATCTGGCGGGACGCAGTACCTACCTACCTGGAATGAGGATCGATCCCGCCATGGACGATTTGCGCGACGATCCGCGATTTACAGCACTGTTAAAAAAGATAGAGTCATCAGTGCTTGAATAGGGTTTAAGCCAATGAAACGATGTCCGGAATGCAGGCGCGATTATCACGACGACGAGCTGCTTTACTGTCTTGAGGACGGGACGGCGCTCGTTCAGGGCAGCGTGACGTACGAACCGCCCACAGCACTCATGTCGGCGTCCGAACTGCCGACCGAGACTCTTTGGAGCCATAGCCGGGCAGCCCAAACTCGAGCTCCTCGCCGAATCGGAATTTGTATTTTTTACTGTGACGCCTCCGGCCAGCTACGTTTTTGTCCGCAACCGAGCCGGCAAAATCGGTCAGTTGCTGTTTCTTCAAGACGGACGCGTGCCGGCGGCGAAAAGAGTATGAGTCGTCGATTCGGTGCATAAGGAGACGGCCCCTTGGATCTATTTTATGAAACGATGCCCCGAGTGCAGGCGCGATTATTACGACGACAGTTTGCTCTACTGTCTCGACGATGGAAATGCGCTTCTCGAAGGCCCGGCTTCGATGGACGAACCGGCGACGGCGATTCTGCAATCACAGGTCGTCATCCCCGAGGCGCCTACAAAGATCATTACGCGGGGCCAGATATCCGCCGCCCGAACTGACGCGCCGCCACAAACGCAGAACGCCGCCCAAAACATCGCTTCAAATCGAAAGTGGATGACAGCAGGACTTTTGGGTGTGTTTTTGATCGCCGCTCTCGGCATCGGCGGCTATTGGCTGTACGGCCGCGGCACTCAGTCAATAGCGGTTGGCGACGTGAAACATAGTGCGGCGTTTTACTGGCAAATCTCAGAAGACGAAAAGAATAAGTTTATCTCCGAAACAGCACGCGACGTTCAAAGGCTGATAGGCGACGAGCCGAGCGATCTAGATCAGGCAGCGATACGAGCAATTAAGCTGGAAATTGATGAATACGTTGAGCGAAAAGATAGTTTGTCTCAAAAGCCTTTTGAGGAAGGACTGCGCACAATTTACGGCCGGGCGACCCAATATGCGCCTCTTATTGCGGCGGCGTACGATGCACACAAAATTCCCCCCGCTTTAGGGCTTTATCAAGCTATGATCGAGTCAGAGTACCGCGATTGTCCGACACATCCGCACCCGACGGGGCCGGTTGGGCTATTTCAATTTTCGCGCAAACGAGCGGCACAATACGGCCTGACCCCGAATGACTATTGCGATGTAAGGAAACAAACGGAAGCTGCTGCTCGTCATATGTCAGATCTAATTAGCGATTTCGGAAATGAAAGGTCCAGTTGGACGCTCGCCCTTTTAAGCTTCAACGATGGTGCGGATCAAGTCCGCAATCACCTGCGGCAGATGCGCGCAGTTGGCATTACGGAGCGGAATTTTTGGGCGATTCGCCGGTATCGCGAGACGTTGCAGCAGTCGTCAAACACGGGCGAAAATGAGTATGTCACGCGGTTTTTCGCGGCGGCGATTATCGGCGAAACACCGGAAGCCTTTGAACTTTCAACGCCGCCGCTGACAACGCTGCGCCCATCAACGGTACGGTAGGCATCCAAACGTGTTTTCTGCCCGCGTTAAGAGGGTGGATTTTAGAGCAATGCACAATTTATGAAACGCTGCCCTCAATGCAGACGGGATTATTACGACGACACGCTGCTCTACTGTCTCGACGATGGGAGTGCGCTGCTCGAAGGGCCGGCGTCTATGGAGGAACCTGCGACGGCTATCCTGTCACAAACGCCTGCGTTAGCGGGCGGCACGAACTCGGCTACCCAAGCAACGCGGATTTTCGAGGCCGGACCATCCGACAGGAAGCAGCCGCCTGAAGGTCCGACTCAGAACGAATCGCGGACGGTCGGCGGTAAATACGGTCGGCTCGTAATAATTGGTGCAGCCCTTATGCTGGTGACCGGCGGCATCGGGTACGGTATTTACAGATTCACGACGAAAGAGGTTAAGCCCGAGCTGTCGTTTCAGAAGGCAAAGTTTACGCGCCTGACAACTACTGGCAAAGCGTCGGGCGTTGCCATTTCGCCCGACGGTAAATACGTGGTTCACATTCAGGACGACGGCGGGCAGCAGAGCCTCTGGACGCGGCAGGTTGCCACGCAGAGCAACGTGCAGATCGTCGCACCCGCCGTCAATGGATATTCCGGTCTGACGTTTTCGCCCGATGGTGACTATGTTTATTACACCGCTATTTCGCGGGAGCTTCCTCAGCAGGTTCTATTTCGGGTGCCAACCCTCGGCGGCGAGCCGAAAAGGTTGGTGGACAACGTATCGTCATTTTCGGTCAGCTTTTCTCCTGACGGAAAGCAGTTCGCTTTTATACGACCGACTCCCGGCAGAGAATCAGTGTTAATGATTGCGGACGCCGACGGCACAGCCGAGCGCGGACTTGTCGCGTATAAAAGTCCGCCAGAACTTATCGCCGTTCCCGCCTGGTCCCCGGACGGCAAGCGAATCGCCTTTCGTCTGTGGAATGTTGAGAACAACGACCACACCATACTCGAGACGCAGGTTGCGGACGGTTCGACGAGACCGATCACGACGCAGAAATGGGTTAGGATTGGCGCCCTGGAGTGGCTCGCGGACGGCACCGGCCTCGTCGTAATCGCCTCGACCGGACAACGCGGCGTCGGACAGATTTTGCACGTCTCCTATCCTGCGGGAGAAGCTCGACAACTCACCAATGATCTGAATAATTATGCGATCATGAGCCTGTCCGCCGATTCGAGCACTCTGGCTGTCGTCCAATCAGAGCAGCGCTCGAGTATATGGATCTCACCGATAGGCGACACCAGCGGAGCGAAGCCGGTAACATCGGGATCTGGCAAATCCGATACATTCTTATCGTGGACTCCCGACGGAAAAATCGTCTTTCATTCGAACTCAAACGGCAGCGACGACATCTGGATCGTGGGTGCCGATGGCACAGGTACGAAGCAGCTTACGGCAAACGCTCGCCTCAATATAGCCCCTGAGGTTTCGCCGGATGGGCGTTACGTCGTCTTCCTTTCTGACCGCACGGGCGTTCCGCACCTTTGGCGAATGAATATTGACGGCAGCGATCAGCGGCAGTTGGGTTTCGGCGCCAATGGCGAACAGGGCGGGCGATTCTCGCCAGACGGGCGTTGGCTGGTTTACCGAACCGCGTTGGGCAGATGGAGCACGTGGAAGATGCCAGCCGAAGGCGGCGAGCCTGTGCAGATCACCGACAAACAGTCGAGGTCGGCGACTGTCTCACCTGACGGCAAATTGATCGCATATTTCTATCGCGAAGAAAACAGCCCGTGGCGTTTAGCCATCGCTCCGTTTGAAGGTGGCGAGCCGCTCAAAACATTTGATATTCCGGCAATTCCCGATCCCTCGCTTCGCTGGACACCCGACGGTCGCGCCGTTGCTTACGTTGATACATCGAAGAACGGCGTCTCCAACATCGTCGCCCAACCACTCGACGGCGGCGCACCGAAGCAGCTCACCGACTTCAAAGAGATGCGCATCTTTTCTTTCGATTACTCACGCGACGGTAAACAACTCGCCCTCTCGCGAGGCATCATTAGCACTGACGTCGTGCTGATCAGCAATTTCAGGCGATAGATGGGATATTAAGTGAGTTGCATAAACAATGAAACGATGTCCTGAATGCCGGCGAGATTATTACGATGACAGTTTGCTGTACTGTCTCGATGACGGCAGCGCGCTTCTCGAAGGCCCGTCGTCGGGAGAGGAGGGTTTAGGTCCCGCATCGCCGCCTGGGACAGCTGAGGCGCAGACGAAAATACTGGGAAGTGGCACGGCCGAGCGGCCAAAACAGGTTCCTGAGCGACCCGCCACCCTTTCAAAGCGAAGCTGGCTCATTATTGCAGGTCTCGTCTTCATAACCTCCCTTGGTATCGGCGGCTACCTATATTATGGTCGAGGCGTTACCGGACAGATCGATTCAATCGCCGTGATGCCCTTCGCAAACGAAGGTGACCCAGACACCGAATATCTTTCACAAGGCTTAACGGAGTCTTTGATCTATCGCCTGTCAGAGATACAAAGTCTCAAGGTCAGTCCGTCAAGCTCGGTTTTGAGATATAGTCGAACGAACTTCGACCCGGTCAAAGTCGGTCAGGAATTGGGGGTTAATGCTCTGGTGATCGGTCGGATCGTCCAGCGCGGGGATGATCTG
>DATLNN010000225.1:0-3811 GCA_035536695.1 Pyrinomonadaceae bacterium
CAGGTACAGAAGTTGTTTGCCGAACAGAAGAATATCGGCGTCTCGCTCGCGGGCGTGCTTGCCGACAGGCTGCATGTCGACCCTAGAGTTGAGACAGCTGTCGAAACCCTGTTCGGGCCATACCTCGAGGCAGTCGTTGTAGAGTCTATTACGGACGCAAAACGCGTGTCGGCATGGCTCAACAGCAACAAACTTGGCCGCACGGCGATGATCGTTTTGCCACAAGAGGATGAAATAAAAGCGCACCCTGACGCGGGCGGGGAGACTATCGCTGACCATCTCGGTATATCCGAGACGCTCGCCGGAGCCCTGCGCGAGATCTTTCCTCGTGAGATGTCAGCCCGCCTCGTCGAAGATCTGGATAATGCAAAAGCGGCCGTCGGAGAGATCCTCATTGATCTTAGGGGCGAGCTCCTTATCGGAGGCCGTATGGTCGTGGCCGGAAACCGCGTATCGGCCGGCAGGAATGACTCGCTCCTGGCCTTCAAACGCGAGCTCAGGGGCCTTGAGAAAGAGTGCGATCGTCTGGCGCGCGATATCGACAGCGCCACGCTCAAGGTGGAGCAGAGCCGGGCGATCCTCATCGACGCCGAGAGCAAAACGGTAGATCTTCAATCGCTGATAATTAAGGTAGATCGGGGTGCACACGGGCTGCAGATACGGGCCCACACAGCACGCGAAGACATTGCGCGCGCAGAACGTCACCTGAAAGTCGTAGCAGAAGATATCGCCCAGATCCAAATGGAGATCGCCGAGTCGAACCAAAAATTAAGTGAGGCGGTCTCGAACAAGAACGCTGCGGAAATTGCCCGCTCAGTGGAGGCAGCCAGCCTCGAAGACATCGCTAAGGACCTTGGCAGGGCCCGGGTCCACGCGGACGAAGCAAACGCCTTTCTCAATGAAAAGCGAATGGCTGCCGCCACATCGGCTGAAAGGCGTCGGTCGGTTCAATTGGCCTTGCGTCGCGTAGAAAATGAGCGGGACGAGTTAGAGGAGCGATTCAGCTTTCAGAATCTTGAGCTGTCCGATGCCGAGAACAAGATCAAAGAACTCCATTTAGCGATCAATGAGATAGCCGATCGCATCGCATCGGCGGGCGATCATATCGCCAGCGAGAACGACGAGCTTGCCGCTGCTATTGAGCGTCTCAACAAGGGCCGCGAGACCGCCGATCAGATGAGTGCGGACCTGGCCGATCTGAACCGGCGGGCCGCCAATGCCAGAAATGAAAGGGCCGAGATAGAGATCAGGCAGGCTGAGACCAAGACGCGCCTCCAGAACACGAGTGAGAATTGTCAGCAGGAACTGAATATTTCTCTCGTCGACCTTGTTCAAACGATCGAAGCGGACGAGGATCTCGTGCTCGATGACGCCCGCCGCGAGGTCGATAGCCTGCGCGAACGGCTCGACGGTTTCGGGGCGATCAACATGCTGGCCCTCGAAGAGCTAGGCGAGGCCGAAGAGCGGCATTTATTTCTGACGTCTCAGCGGCAGGACATCATCGACAGCATCGCGGCGACCGAAGAAGCTCTGCGCGAGATCAAACAACGGTCGCGGGAGCGTTTTAAGTCGGCGTTCGAGGCAATAAACGAGAATTTTGTCGAGTTTTTCCACGAGCTTTTCGGCGGCGGACGTGGTGAGATGACCTTGCTCGAATCAGACGATATCCTGGAAGCTGGGATCGAGGTAGTTGCTCAGCCGCCGGGCAAGCGGCTGCAGAATATTCTTCTCTTATCAGGCGGCGAAAAGGCCATGACAGCTATTGCCCTTGTGCTTGCTATCTTCAAATACCGGCCGTCGCCGTTCTGCCTCCTAGATGAGGTCGACGCTCCTCTCGATGACGCTAATGTCGGGCGATTTGCCGGCAAGATCGCTGAGATGTCCGAGAAAACTCAGTTCATCGTTATCACCCACAATAAGAGAACGATGGAAGCCGCCCGCGCCCTTTACGGCGTTACGATGCAGGAAGCCGGCGTGTCAAAGATCGTCTCTGTCAAATTCGAATAAAAGACGAGTTGACCCTCTGCGATCTCTGTGACCTCTGCATAAAGCATTTCTAATGCGAGGGCGCAGAAAAACCCTTCGTGGGCCGCACAGGTCCTTCTTCAGCTTTCTGAGAATGCATTCCCGTAATTCCACGCTGACAACTGCTTCTGAAACGCCGGCATCATATGCTGGCACCCTTTCGGCCGACGAAGTATTTAGTTAGACTGTATCGAATGATCGATCGCTGTAAACTTGGACTGTTTCTCCTGTTGCTGTTCGGATTGGCGGCAGGCGCCGCTGCGCAGGTAAAAAAGTCTAAAAAGAGTGTGAATGACAAACCACGCGCCGCGGTGGTCATTGAGGAGACTGCGAGAGTGCCTGCGCCGGAGCCTGACAATTCGCCAAAGACCAATGCCAGGCCCTCGGCCGAAACACCTCAGGAGGGCAAGAAAAACGGGCGCGATTCCACTGCGCCGGTCCAGAAGGCGGACTTACCGGTCTATTTCTACGAATTTACTCGGCCGGGCTTCACGTATAGCCGGGTTTCGATAGCACACGATGAGAAAGGCCGGGGAAAGATCTCGTTTGAACGGGATGGTTCTGACGAGGTCATCAGCGACCCGGTGAATCTTTCGGCCCTAACCATCTCCCGGCTCGACGAAGCATTAGCCGCTCTGAACTTTCTCGACTCGAACGATGAATATCAACATTCGCGGGACTTTTCGCACATGGGCAATGTCCAGATCACGGTGCGGAAAAATGGGCGCGAGCGGACCGCGAAATACAATTGGACCGACAACAAGCACGCCAAGGCCATGATGGACGAGTATCGGCGGATAGCAAACGAATACACATGGCGATTTGAAATATCGGTTGCGCGCGAGAATCAGCAGCTTCAGACGCCGGGAATGATCAAAACGCTCGACTCATACCTGGAGCGCGGAGAGATCTCGGATCCCGCGCAATTGCTGCCGTTCCTGAGCGAGCTATCCACGGACGAGCGGCTTCCCCTCATGGCCCGAAACCACGCGGCGAGGCTAATAAAACAGATCGAGAAGGCGAAGAAATGATCCCGCGGCAGACTCGCCACTGTTCCTACCGGGAAGCCCTCAGAAGTCCTATCAAAAAAACTGAATGAAAAGTCGGCGGGCTCCGCATCCGGAGGTTCTCGGTCTGATGAATATTGAAGAAATTATCCCGCAAAGGCGCTCAAAGGGTTCATGTAATTGTCGAAGAATGGGGGCAGAAGTTGTCTGCCCCCATTTTACTGTTGGTCTATGGTGTATCCGCGACAAAGTCAAAGTCGGAGACGTTATCGACCATGGTGATGACTCTAGACGGTGCCTGGAAGGTGAACCGTTTTGAGCCGACCGTGACGAGGTAGGTCTGCCCGGCCTCGAGGCCTTCGAATTGGTAGTATCCGAATGCACCGGTTGTGGTTGTGATCGGGCGGCTCAGCGAATCGCCTGAGATGGTCACTCTCGCGTTCCTCAGGCCGTTGCCCTCGGCCGTTGTCACACGTCCTGAGAGCGTGACATTGGCAGCGGTCGGGCCAAAGAATTCGATGCCCCACCCGCCCGCGATCATGCCGACAACTACCTCGGCCGGCAGGGCGGTGCCGTTGTCATCCCTGACATACAGGCTCCATCTGCCGTTGGCGTCCGTGCCGCCAAAGGCTTCGGCAAACGTATCGATACCGGGCCCATTGCCTACCACGCTTCGGGCCTCGTTATACGGCGCGGCAGGTGCCGGTGCCGGGAACGTTGTCACAGGCGTTTCCCACGTGGTCGGCTCGCACTGGCATGTAACGAGCGGCCCCGCGTTT
>DATLNN010000226.1:0-7821 GCA_035536695.1 Pyrinomonadaceae bacterium
GGCTGTCCGTGCAATTGAGCTTGACGATTCGTTGGCGGAAGCCCACGCGGCGCTTGGCCTTTATCTTTCCGTATACTCGTGGAATCAGCCGGCCGCTGAGCGGGAATTTCGCCGCGCGATCGAACTTAACCCAAACTATCCTACAGCACGTCAGCAGTTCGCGAGCTATTGTCTGATGGCGATGGGACGCTTTGACGAAGCTTTGGCAGAAGCCAGGCGGGCGCACGAACTGGACCCATTCTCGCCGGTTATCAGCGCGGACGTCGCGCGGGCACTTTTCTTTGCGAGGCGCTACGAAGAGGCGATAGACCAATTGAAACAAAATCTCTCGCTTGACCCGAATTTCTATTTCGGGCGTCGACTACTAGCAAGCATTTATCACGCGCGAGGCTCGTATGCGGAAGCCGCCGCTGAGTTTCGACGTGCACTCACATTGGACGATGATCCGTTTTCGAGGGCGTTGCTGGCCCGATCTCTGGCAAAGTTGGGCCAGACCGGCGAAGCCAGAAAGATAGTCCGCGAATTGGAAGCGCAATCTGCGCAGCATTATATTCCCAGTACAGGGCTCGCGGTAGCTTACTGGGCGCTTGGCGAAAAAGATAAAGCATTTATGTATCTGGGAAAAGACATTACCGAACGAGCGTCGCGTTGTGTGCTCTATCCCGTCTATCCCATATTCGACGATCTGCGGTCGGACCCGCGGTTCCCAGAGGTCGTTCGGCGTATCGAGACGGCGAAAATGGATTGACGTAAGTGTGGAGTGTGTGGTTTTGAGAACGGTTTCGCACCGCACCCTTTTCCGGCCTTACCGACGCTTTTGAAACTAACGAAATGGGTCTGGTTTTCTTGTTAGGAAACGATGCCCTGAATGCAGGCGAGATTACGACGCCCGCAGCGGAGGCTTGATAAGGATCTCCTGGTATCCGGTCTTTGACGCGCTCCGCCCCGATCCAAGATTCCAGGCCCTGGTTAAACGGATGAATCTGCCGGACTAAGTTTATGAAACGGTGCCCGGAATGCGGGAGAAATTACAATGACGATTCGATGAGCTTCTGCCTCGATGACGGGGTTGAGTTGCTGTTCGGTCCCGCGTCCGGAGATGAACCGGAGACGGCTATCCTGTTGGAGCCGGGGAAAGCAGGTGCCAGGTTTTCTGATAGTGACTCGCCAACACGGTCGCAAATTGATACCACAGACCAAGCTGCGACCTTTCATTCCGGGACGGAGACCGAGCGTCAGCGGAGGTCCGATGGTTCCCATGACCTTCGGGAAACGCCCAGCCGACTCGCAGCTCGTGGGGTGGTGTCGCGGAACGGCCGGGCCAGGCTGCTGCTTGGCGTGGGTGTGGCGGCGCTGCTACTCGCAACGGGGTTCTTTAGCTACCGGTACCTGCGACCCGCCGACGCCAACCGCCAGATAGATTCGATCGCGGTACTGCCGTTTCAGAATCGGAACGGCGACCCCGACTCGGAGTACCTCTCGGACGGTTTGGCCGAGTCGCTGATATACCGTCTGACGCAGCTGCCGAATTTGAAAGTCAGTCCTACAAGCTCGGTCGTTCGTTACAAAGGAAAGGATGCGGACGTCGGTACGATCGCCAACGAGTTGGGGGTGGACGCTGTGATGACCGGCCGGCTGGCCCAGAGGGGCGACAATCTGACGATCAGCGTCGAGCTCGTTGACGTGAGAAATAACAAACTGCTTTGGGGAGAGCAATACGACCGTAAGATGACGGACCTGCTGGCCACGCAGCGTGAGATAGCAACAACTATCGCGCAGAAGCTGGAATTAAGGCTGTCGGGCGATGAGAACAAAGGGCTGACAAGGCAATACACCAACAACAATGAGGCCTATCAGCTTTATTTGAAGGGCCGCTACTTTTGGTCTAAGCGTAATCCTGATTCGATCCGAAAAGCGATTGAATACTTCAACCTCGCAATTGAAAAGGATCCTGGTTTTGCACTGGCCTACTCGGGTCTGGCAGACGCCTACGTTGTACCAGCCAACCGCCTGGAGCCTCGAGACGCGATGCCGAAAGCAAAGACCGCCGCAACGCGGGCCCTGGCGATCGACCCGACCCTGGCGGAAGCACATACGTCGCTGGCACGCGTACTTCAGGTTTATGACTGGAACTGGGAAGAGGCGGAAAAGGAATTTAAGCGGGCTATCGAATTGGACCCGCGCTATGCCGTTGCACATCAGTGGTATGGCGGCTTACTCGAGAGGACGGGTCATATTGATGAATCCATCGCTGAAAGAAAACTAGCGCTCGAGCTTGATCCGCTGTCAGCGATTACTCACTTTGAGCTGGCCCAGGCATATTACTTTGCGCGTGATTACGATAGGTCTATCGAACAATTTCAAAAGACCCTTGAGCTTGACCCGAACTTTTCCGCAGCGCTGCAATACCTGCCTCTTGCTTACGCACAAAAGAGAATGTTCGACGAAGCCATCGAGGCGTTGGAGTCGGCTCCCACCGACACAGGACTCGTATCGACGGGTGCGCCTGGATCTGTCTATGCAATGGCGGGTCATACAGATAAAGCCCGCAAAATGGTCGAGGACCTAAAGGCCCTTCGCGACCGAAAGCAATATGTACCGGCCGTCGGGATAGCCTCGATCTATGCGGCCCTTGGCGAAAAGGACGAAGCTTTAGCATGGTTAGAAAAAGGCTATGAGGAGCGGGGGTTCCAAATGCAGTATCTTAAGGTCGAGCCAAGGTGGGACAACTTGCGCTCGGACGCTCGCTTTACCGGCCTTATTCGACGCATCGGTCTTCCTGAATAGATTACCGATTGGTGTGAGTCGGATGACGATCTCGTAAAGCGGCTGATCTTTCCCGAGTAGTCCTAACGCGAGCCCCGAACTCCTCACTTGAGCGCGCTCGTAACCTTAACGACGTAGAAAAGTATGAAGCGTTGTCCCGAGTGTAAACGAGACTATTACGACGAGACACTCCTCTACTGTCTCGATGACGGCACCGCGCTGCTCGAAGGTCCGGCGAGCTCGGATGAACCGGCGACGGCGATCTTGGCGGCTATCGGGGAGCCGACAACGAGGCATCAGAAACCTGATTCGCCGATCGCAGACGCCGACACGGACCGACATAAACGGCCAAAAGGCATCTTGACCGCCGGCTTAGTGATCGCGGCCGTATTGATAGCAGGCATCAGCTATGGCATTTACAAATGGGTCGGGCAGCAAGACAAGCCCGCCCCCTCATCTCAACCTGCGAAGCTTCAGCGGCTAACGACTTCGGGAAAGGCGTCGGATGCCGCCATCTCGCCCGACGGAAAATATGTCGCCCACGTAAAAAGCGACGCGGGGCAGCGGAGCCTCTGGCTACGTCAGGTAGCGACCACGAGTGACACGCAGATCGTCCCGCCCTCGACGCTGAACTATTTCGGGGTCACTTTCTCGAAAGACGGCGACTACATCTATTACGTTCAGGGCGAGCCCAATAATCCCGCAACCCGCACCGTCTATCAGGTGCCGGTGCTCGGCGGCGCTTCGCGAAAGGTGATCGAGAACGTCAATTCTCCGGTCTCACTTTCGCCGGACGGCGCGCGGTTGGCGTTTATGCGTGGCAGCGCAACGCAGGCAAGTTCTTCAGATCGAACCGCGCTGATCGTGGCGAACGTGGACGGGACCGGCGAGAGAGAGGTCGCCGTTCGGAAGCTGCTCAATGGTGCCTACAGCAACGGCGGGCCATCGTGGTCGCCTGACGGGAAACGGCTGGCATCGACGGTCACGGTCGGACCTCCCAGCGAGGCCGTTGGGGGAAATATTGTCGTTGAAGTGGAGGTCGAAAGCGGTGAGGAAAGGCCGATCACTTCCCAAAAATGGCCACCGGCTGCCGGTCTCGGTACGGGAGGGGTCGCCTGGCTCACGGATGGAAGCGGCCTCATCGTAATCGCGCCCGAGCCGGGCACGTTTTCAGTTCAGCTTTGGCATATCTCCTACCCGAGTGGCGAGGTACGCAAGATCACCAACGACCTGAATAACTATAACCGGCTGAGCCTGAGCGCCGATTCGAGCGCGCTGGTGACAGTTCAGACCGAGGGCGAAATGAATCTCTGGGTTGCGCCGCAAGGAGACGTGGGCCGCGCAAAGCAGATCTCTTCGGGAAGGTCTGACGGGCAGTTGGGGATGTCGTGGATGCCCGGCGGTAAAATAGTTTACACGTCACGAGGAAGCGGGTTTTTTGATATCTGGAGCATAGAGCAGGACGGAAAGAATCAGAAACAGTTGACGGCCAACGCGAGCGCAAACTTTTATCCGTGGGCCACGGCCGATGGCCGCTACATTGTCTTCACGTCCACCCGAGCGCGTCACACCAGGAGCGTCTGGCGTATGGATCCGGATGGCGGCAATCTCAAACAACTTACTGAAGGGCCGGGGGATGTATTCCCGCAATCTTCGCCCGACGGCCGCTGGGTGGTTTTCGTTTCCACGCGCTCCGGCTTCGTCAGGGCCTGGAGAGTATCGATCGACGGCGGTGATCCCGTGCGGTTGACTGACAAGTGGGCACAAAATCCGACCGTCTCGCCAGACGGCAGTCTGGTCGCCTGCTTCTACCGCGAGGACGAGCCGAACGCTCCGATCAAGGTCGCCATCATCCCGTTCGCGGGCGGCGAACCGGTCAGCGTCTTCGACATTCCGCACACGGTCACCGGCCAGCCCGGTCTCCGCTGGACGCCGGATGGGCGCCAGTTGAGGTTCATAGACACGGCGAACGGGGTCTCCAACGTCTGGTCACTGCCTCTGGACGGCGGGGTGCCAAAACAACTGACCGATTTCAAGACCGACCAGATCTTCTGGTTCGACTTCTCACGCGACGGTCAACTCGCCCTCTCGCGCGGCAAGCAGACGAGTGACGTGATCCTCATCCGAGATTTCCGCTAAGGGTTGATCCACTGATATGGGAGCTACATAGATTCGAGTAATTCGTAAAGAAGTTGAATTTCCCAAACTAGGTGTTAACTTCTTGAACCTGTGTTAACTTCTATAGCCTCTAGTTATTTCTTCACCCGATATGGCGGACGAAAATCGTACTGGTGAAACGATCGGTCATTACCGGATCGTTTCGAAGCTCGGCAAAGGCGGTATGGGTGAGGTATACCTCGCCGAGGATACGAACCTCGAACGTCGCGTCGCGCTAAAGATCCTTCTCGCCGAGATCGCGAATGACGAAACTCGAGTTCGCCGCTTTGTACAGGAAGCGAAGGCGGCGTCCGCGTTAAATCATCCCAGCATTCTGACTGTCCATGAGATCGGAAGCGTCGAGGGCTCGCCCTTTATCGTCACCGAATACATCAAGGGAGAGACGCTTCGCGACCGGCTGTCCAAAGGATCGATGACTTTGCGGGAGGCACTGGACGTGACCATGCAGGTGGCCGCGGCGCTCTCCGCCGCTCATAGTGCCGGACTGGTCCATCGTGATATCAAGCCTGAGAACATAATGCTTCGCGACGACGGCATCGCGAAGGTGCTTGACTTTGGTCTCGTCAAGCTCACAGAAAACAGAAAGAACATCGCTGACTCAGCCGATGCGACGCGGGTGAAAACCGATCCGGGGATGGTCATGGGTACCGCGAGCTATATGTCACCGGAACAGGCTCGCGGCAAAGACACCGACGCGAGGACGGATATCTGGAGCCTGGGTGTCGTGCTCTATGAAATGCTGGCCGGAGATTCGCCGTTCGCCGGCGAAACCGCAAACGATTCGATCGCCGTAATACTGACGAAAGATCCTCGACCCCTTTCGCACAGCGTGCCGCATGAACTTCAAAGGTTCGTGCGTCGAGCCCTCCAGAAAGATCCCGAGGAGCGTTACCAGACTGTAAAGGATTTTCTCCACGACCTTCAGGATCTGAAGCGCGAGCTCGAGCTGACCGAGGAGATCGAACGGTCACAAATCCCGCCGATGTCGCGGTCGACAAATGTCGGCGTCACGCAGTCGAACGAGAATGTAACGGCGATGCACGCGGGCTCGGTCTCGACGCAGAACAGCCTTCAACGTCAACCATCGAGTGCCGAGTACATCGTCAGTGAGATCAGGCAACACAAACGCGGAGCCGCCTCCGTGCTTGGTATACTGCTTGTCGCCCTCCTCGGCATCGCCGGTTACTTCTATTGGTTTTCGTCGCCGGCTAACGCAGCCATCAAATCTGTCGCGGTTCTGCCCTTCACGAACGCGGGCGGCGACCCTGAACACGAATACCTGTCCGACGGAATAAGCGAGGCGCTCATCAACGGTCTCTCACAGCTCAAGGACCTTAAAGTCATCGCCCGGAGTTCGACGTTCCAGTACAAGGGTAAAGAGATCAACCTGGATGAAGTGGCAAAAGCCCTGGGCGTGGAGGCTGTCGTAACGGGCCGCGTCGTAAAGCGGGGCGATCAGATCCAGATCAGTGCTGAGCTGGTGAAGGTGAGCGATAAGAGTCAGTTGTGGGGCGAGACGTTCACGCGGAGAGCCACCGATGCCGGAGCATTGGAGGTGGAGATATCCAAACAGATCGCCGAGCGGCTGAAGCAGAAGTTGACGAGTGCCGAGGCTCAGCAGATAACCGCCGGGCTCAACGTAAACCCCGAGGCACAGGATCTGTATCGCCGCGGCCAGTATCTTGTACTCAAGTCGGGAAGTCAGAAAGAGAACGTTCAAAAGGCGCTTGATTATTTCAATCAGGCCATCGCCGTTGATCCGACCTATGCTCTCGCCTATGTTGGCGTCGCCAGCTGTTATAACAGCATGATCGGCAACAGTTTGCTTGATCCCAAGATAGGTAGGCCCAAAGCCGAAGCCGCCTTGAAAAAGGCCCTCGAACTCAACGACCAGCTCCCCGAGGCATACACGATGTTGGGAAGTTTCGAGACCAACCGATGGAATTGGGCCGAAGCCGAGCGGGCGCTAAAACGAGCGATAGAGTTAAACCCCAACCTTTCGATCGCCCGCTCTCGATACGGATATTTGCTCAGCTTCCTGGGCCGGCATGACGAGGCGATCGCCCAAAACCAAAAAGCCAGGGAGCTTGATCCCGCCGCCCTCCCCCGCCTGATCGGTCTCGGGCACTCGTTTTATCTTGCTCGTCGGCACGATGAAGCTATCGAATCCCTCCTGAAGACACTTGAGGTCGATCGAGAACTCTCGATCGCCCACTCCTCACTTGGTTATGCGTACCTGGCTAAAGGGAATTATGAGAAGGCAATTGCGGAATTCAACGAAAGTATACGTATCGATGGCGTGAACCCGAGCGATCAGTGCTATCTCGGGGCAGCACTTGCGCGAGCTGGCCGTCGACCGGAGGCCCTCGCCATTCTACGTGAGCTCGAAAGTTCAAAAGACTATGTCTCACCGGCTGAGTTGGCGATCTTTTACGCCGCACTAAACGAAAAAGAAAAAGCCTTTGCCTCGCTCGAGCGAGCGTTTGCCGATCACGACTTGCAGCTGCAGTACTTGCGATCCGACGCGGCCTTCGACGACCTTCGCTCCGACCCGCGTTATGCGGACCTCCTCCGACGTGTCGGTTTCCCGCAGTAGACATTTATGAAACGCTGTCCGCAGTGCGGCCGTGAGTATGACAATACGATGAGCTTCGTAGATTAGGTTTCGGTTGCAGGCTGCCAGGCGAGAACTAACTTCTAAACACACAGACCACACAAAGCACCGCTAATCAGATCCGTGTCATCCGCGCGAATCCGCGGCAGAATTCTTCCGACATTTCGATTCAGATTTTCTTTGCGGCGTCTGCCACATTTGCAGTCCGGAAGCGCCACTAGTGGCCGCTGGTGGCAACTCGCCGCTGTCCGGCAACCAAGGCT
>DATLNN010000227.1:0-10704 GCA_035536695.1 Pyrinomonadaceae bacterium
TATGGTGAAAGCCGTCGACCGCCGAAGATCAACTTGGACCGATCAAGTCCCGCATCGAGCTCCCGCACGGTTTCTGCAGCTAGAGCGCTATCGGCGAGCAGATCGTGATAATGTGCGACGGCATCTTTGAGCATACACTGAGTGCGACTGGGCTTGGAGGCAGAGCTCCATCACTTAGACATACTGAGTATCTCGTCAAACTCGTCCTTCGTCAGCGGCATCACCGAAAAACGCGGCTGGCGCACTAAATAGATATTATCGAGCGCCCTGTTCGCCTTGATATCGACGAGCGTCACCGGCCTTTTGAGAGGCTTTACAGGCTTGAGTTCGACGGCATGCCAGGCCGTATCGGTCGGATCGGGAAAGGCCTCTTTAGTTACCTCCGCGATACCTACGACCTCTTTGCCAACGACCGAGTGGTAGAAATAAACTTTATCGCCCTTTTTCATATCTTTAAGAGAGTTGCGGGCCTTAAAGTTTCGCACACCGGTCCAGTCCGTCTTGCCGTCCTTAACAAAATCATCCCACGAGTAGGCGGTAGGCTCCTGCTTGACCATCCAGTACTTCATAATTTTTCTCACGAAATTCGTCGATATTTTGCCTCATAAAAAGCCAAAATGCCATGTGCGACGAGGCCAGACGCCGTGAAAAGAACGATCGCACGGCCATAAGGCGTGCCTAAAAGCGTCAGCAATGCCGCGTCAAGGCCTATATGGGTACGCCCATCAACAAACGGCGCCCGAATGAAGAAATAACCAATTATCGAGAGTAAAAGTGCGCGGGCACTAAAGCTTACAATGCCGAGAATGGCAACGATGGGTCGATTAATACCCTTGATCTGCCAATTTCTGTAGTTGTCGCGAAACTTACCCGCCAGGCCGCTGTAGCATTCGTGTATTCCGGCGATCACGATGCCGATCCCGATCAGAACAACAAATAGGGATCCCCCTGGAACGGCCCTTAGCAGCGTAATAAGAGTTTCTTCAGCTTCGCTGCTATCCGCGACGGCACGCGACGACCAGATGATCTCCACCGCCGAGATCGCGAGTCCGATATAAAAGAGCCCGACCAGCACGGCCACGCTTCGGACGGTGATTCCCCACCATTTCTTCCCGCACCCATCCGCGTCCGCGGCACCTCTAAAGATGTTCCAGGCCCCATGGGCAAACGCACCAATGACAAAGATCACCAAGAGAATGCGGCCGTATGACTCAAGCTCTATTGCCGCGAGGGCGCCTCGCGCGTCGGCCAGGCGCCCGCCGTCGATACCAAATATCAGTGATAATGCGAGCGAACCAATGACGAAAAATAGGACACCCTTAGTGTAAAACCCAAGACGGGCCAGGTAGCGGGCCCAGTCTGTCCGCGCCGCCGCCCGGACGACGGTTGCGATCTCGGGCTGCGTCTCATCGCTCACGGCGCTAGGGCTGACTAGAGGCTATTTAGCTGTGACGATGACGCAGTGCGTGAGCGATGGAAACATCAGCCATCTCTCAGGAACCAATCCCTTCAATGTCACCATCTGGTCAACTTTTAATTTCGCTATTTCCGCCTTGTTCTCTTCGTCGAACTCGCATGATACGTCGTCAAGTACCATGCGACCCCCTTTGAGGTATACCCTTGGCCCAAGGCTCTTCTCTTTCTCAGGATAGAGCCTCGCAACCCGGCCGGTCACTTCGATGATCTTACCCTGATACTTTACTGGGGGAGTGATGGAGTCAGGACCCTCTTTTTTTGCTTTGGTTAGTTCCTCAGCCTGAAGAGAGAAATCCGGCGTCTCATCGACCGAGACGATGCCGGTCTTCTCGGCCTTTTTCGGCTCCGTATTGGAATTGACCGAGGTAGCATTGACCGCGGTGTTGTTCCCGTTGCTAACGTCCGCCGACCTGAACATCCCGCATCCCATCATCACCGTCATCAGTACTGTCAGAACAATCACGATGGAAATATAGTTTTGGTTTCTCATTTTTCTCCTTGTTGGCCATGGAAATCGGGCAAACACGTAACCTCATTGGCAGTCTCGGAACAGGAGCTAATTTTTCTGCGCGGCGGCCGCTTTCTTATTGAGCCATTTCGCCCACCGTTCGAGAGTCGGACGGAACGGTTTGAAGAGTTTCGCCCGCCAACTGGTCTCGGCCTGTTTTTCGCTCCAAGAGCGCAGGTTTTTCTCGGCGTACTGCCGTATCTGCGGTTCGAGACTCGTGCGTTTTACCGAATGCTTTTGGGTGAGAAAATAATGCTGACCTACGAGCGAGAAGATCAGGCCGGCCAGATTGCCTTTGAAAGCGCTCTTGGCCATGAATTTCTTCATAAAACCCTCGGTAGGCTGCAGCAGGGCGCCCATTGACATTTCCATCCACGGGGCCTGATTTCCGGCCCGCGGATGATAGAGGCCCGGCAGATCTCCCTTGATGGGGACATCCATGTTTTTCAGACGCGGATCGTTGATAAAATCGACCAGCTTGATCTTTTCTACGCCCCGCACCTGCTCGACCGGGAGAAAATCCAACGCCTTGTTGATGCTGGCCTCGGTGTCTTTCGGAAGATCGATCGTTGCCGCGTTCTCGATCCGGATCTTACTTATCTTCGCGGCCTTTTGGCCTGCCGTCTGTATTGCCATACCGTTTGGACAATTGTAATTCGTGAAGTCTGAATAGTAAATCACGAGAACTGTTCATGCGCGTTAATCCTGCCACTAGTGTGGCACCGATGCGACAGTTCCAATCGCCGAGTCGCTGTTAGCACCCGAATTTACTACCGTTAACGGCTTGCCCAGTTTCTGGCACGGATGTTGTTGTTCTAATTTATTGCGTCATTCAATGAAACAAACAACTCTCGCACAACCGATCAGTATTAGCGGTGTCGGTCTGCACACCGGCGTGGATGTAAAGCTTACGCTCAAACCAGCTCCTGAGAATACAGGTTACGTTTTTGTCCGGACCGACCTCGATAATTTCGAAATTCCGGCATCCGTCGAATATATCTCGCACTGCGCATACGCTACGACGTTAATGCGTCGCGGGGTAGTGCTTTCAACCTGTGAACATCTGCTGTCGGCCCTGCGGGGGTCCGGCGTAGACAACTGCTTTATCGAGCTGGATAACATCGAAATCCCGATAATGGACGGGTCGAGCGAGGATTTTGTAACGTCGATCGAAAAGGCGGGCGTCGTCGGGCAAACGGCTCCGCGGCGCGTCTTTCGGGTGTTGAAGAAAGTCGAGGTCGAGCATGGCGACCGCAGAATGTCGATCGAGCCCGCTTCACGCTATGAGATCGAATGTGTCATCGACTTTCCGCATCCGCTGATCGAGCGGCAATCATTTGCCTTTGTCTTTGACAACGGTTCGTTCGGCAAAGAAATAGCCTCGGCCCGCACGTTTGGTTTTACTTACGAGATCGACATGCTGCGGAAAGCCAATCTCGCTCTCGGCGGTTCGCTCGACAACGCCATCGTCCTCACGTCCGATGGTATGCTCAATCAAACCCCGCTAAGATTTGACGACGAATTTGTTCGCCACAAAATAGTAGATATTATAGGCGATTTCGCCCTACTCGGAATGCCGATCCAGGCAAAGATCACGGCCGAAAAAAGCGGGCATTCAGTCCACGCGTCGCTAATGAGCAAGCTGCTGAAATCGACGCACGCGTGGGAGATAGGCGAATGCAAGGAACAACTTCCTTCCGAAACAAAACCGTCCGGTTAACGCCTGCATCGGCGGGGCGCAGGGAGATTGATATAAAGAGATATGATCATCTCGGTGTCAGCTGCAGGCCGCATTAAATGCGCGGTTTCGAGCAGGAAATGCACTAATACGGTTATTCCTTCTTGCCCATCTCGAAACTCAAAAGCCGCGAGAAAAAGGGCAGCACACGTGTTTCCAAACGCTCCGGGAAGCGCCCGTTATGGTCTCCGTGATAAATCTCGAAAGTATGCGGAATGCCGTGTTCGGATAATTCTCTTGAAAGAGCCAGACTGCCAGCCGGAATATGCGAAAACTCCTCCTGCACCCCGTAATCAAGATAAACACCACGAAGTTTTAATAAGTTGCTCGCGTGTTCCGTTACCATATTAACGGATAGTTTCGCTTGAAATTTCGCGTAAGCTTCGCCGTTTGGCACTAGGATATTGTTTTCGAGTCGGAAAGGAAAATCTACAAAAAGCGTCTGTTTTGGATTTGGCGAAAAGGCGGCGGCCATGGCGGCCAGAGCAATCGCATAAACATTATTGAAACTGTCAGCCCGAAAATCATCTTTGCTTTTGAATTTTAATGCCGTGCGCCAAGCAGTATTGCTTGGTCCCATATCAGCCAGCAGCGACGTGCAGCAGGCACTTAAAGAATATACCGCGCCAAAAATATCCGGGTGTTTCATTCCGATCATCATCGAACCGTAGCCGCCCATTGAATGACCCGTAATTCCGCGACTCGCTGATTGCGGAATCGTTCGATATTTCCCGTCAATGTATGAAACTAAATCCCGGCTGATGAAATCTTCCCAATTACCACCGACGCTTGAGTTCGTATAAAAGCTGCCATGGTAGGCGTTTCGTCCGTTCGGCACGACGATTATCATTTCGCGCACCGTGCGAGCCGCAATTAGTTTATTCATCAAATCCTGAAACTGTTTGCCGCGCTCCATCACCTGATTTTCCGCAGAATAACCGTGCAGAAAGTAAATTACCGGAAAGCGCTTCGACGGCGAAGTTTCATAACTCGGCGGCAGATAAACGGCAACCTGCTGGTCGGCTGAATCGCCCAATAAATTATTTTCAAGGGCGCGTGAGTGAATCTTCGCATCAATCAGCTTGCTCGAAGATGTTTGACCTAAAACTTGAGAAACGCCGAAAGAATATGCTAAACAGAGAACAGCAATCGTAATGATGTAGATTTGACGCGAGACTAAACGATCTTTCATGGTATTCGCAATCTCTGCGAATTTTCGACTACGCGATAACAAGTTAGTGCCTGCCTCATGTTCGGCGATTTGTTAGATGCGGACGTTATTTACAAACAACAAAAAAAAAGGCACTAATATATTTGACTCATTAAATAGCTCTGTCTAAATCAACAGCTGAGGCTTTACTCTCGTGTAATCAACTCTTGAAGTTTCGCTGAAGCATTTCTTGCAGCGGGTGGATCGTAGTTTGAGAGAACAATAACGGTGTACCCGTCGTCCAGATACATATCAAGCTGTGTATTAACTCCCGGAGACTCGCCGTCGTGCCCGACGATACGTTTGTCTTTGCCCATGTTTCTGACAAAGAATCCATAGGCATATCTGCCGCCGAATGACGAATCAACTTTCGGAGCAAGAAGAATGTCGGTGTATTTCGCGTTTAGCAATTTATGTTTGCGTAACGATTTATCGAATTTCAATAGATCTCTCGCTGTTGAGGTGGCGCTGCCGGCGGGACTGCCCGTTTTACCTCTGGGGTCGGTTTGAGACATCCCTGCGGGTTTGAAGATATGTTCTGTTACGTAGTCAAAGTAGTTTTGACCCGACGCTTTTTCGATGATTGCGCCCAAGATAATGTAGCCGGAACTGCTATATCGAAATTCTTTTCCGGGTTCAAACGCTAGAGGATCATCCGCAAAGAATGTAAAGTAATTATCCAAAGATTTGAATCTTCCGCCCGCCAATTGTCTTGCCGTGAAGAACTCATCTTTATCCATGTAGTCTCCGATCCCTGATGTGTGGGTCAGCAGATGATGAATCGTAACTTTTTCGGCGGCCTGCCTGTTCAGGTAGCTAGGTAAAAACTTAACGATGGGATCATCGAATGACAGTTTGCCTTGCTGTGCGAGTTGAGCGATTGCAACTCCAGTGAACATTTTACTCATCGAGGCCAAACTGAATCTCGTGTCAATGCGGTTCGGCAGATTTGAAGACTTGTTTGCGACGCCGTACGCCCTATTCGCAATCGGCTTGCCGTCCTTGGCGACGAGGACAACACCGGAGAACATATCCGCCGTGAGTACTTTCCGCAAATAGGCGTCAAGCCCTTTGACAATTTCGCTTTGGCTCAATCGCCCGCGACTGTTTGTGCTCGCCGGAGCCGCCGCATAAGTGAAACCGATGGCGACCGCGTGCGGCGGCTCTTTATCTAATTCAAACTCGAATTTACACCAGGCTTCAGTTATTCGGGATTGAGCCAAAACTACAATCTCATAATTTGTAGAGCCTTCAATGCTGTGCAGATTCAACTCACGATAACCTTTGTAGATATTCTCAATAAAAGCAGTTCGTCTATCAGCAGATTGTTGACGTTCGCTCGGATCCGATTGAGTGGCGCGGGCAAGAAAGAATTGGCGCATTACATCTCTGTCGCTGGTGTTATACGCATTCCAAAACTCTGCAAACACCTTGCCCGCAGGAGTATCGGGAATCGCCACATCTTGTTTTTTCTGCGCGACAACAGACCTGAATGTGCCGATCAGGAGGCAAATTAAAAATAATGCAACAACCAAAGTTTTTGCAAATTTCATAATGCATCCTCCCCAAAAGAATTGACAACCAACGCACGTATTAGCGGACGCGAACCTTGAAAGAAACGCGCGAACCGTCTTGGTTTTCAAATTCATACGCCCCGATTTGAAATCCACTTCAAGAAGCGGATACCCACTTATTAGCACCGAGCGTCGGTGATAATACGGGGTAACCTGCATCTTATTAACGGTCGCTCAACCTTGTGATAACTGCGTCGACAATCATGGGGGTCGATCTATTCATCCCAATCCGGCGTATGGAACGTTCCTTCTTTGTCGATCCTCTGGTAGGTATGCGCCCCAAAGAAGTCTCGTTGGCCTTGGAGAAGATTCGCCGGCAGGCGTTCAGATGCATAGGCCTTTAGGTAATTCAGGGTAGCGGCCCAGGTCATGCAGGGGATGTCGGCGCGTCCAAAAGCGGCCACGGTATCGTTTAAGGCCGCGTATTCACCCTTGATCGTCTCACGGAAATTGTCCGCCATTAGCAGGTTGCCCAACTCCGGGTTTGCGGAGTAGGCCTGGCGGATGTCTTCAAGAAGTCGGGCGCGGATGATGCAGCCGCCGCGCCATATCTTCGCTATCTCGACCAGATCGAGCTCGTAGTTTTTCTCGGCAGAAGCGGCTCGGAGTAGCGAGATTCCCTGGGCGTATGTAACGATGAAGGCCAGATGGAGCGCCTTACGAACGGATGCCACGGCGGTATCACGATCGTCGGATAGTGCCTGTGTTTGAACGATACCAAGCGCGGCAGCGGCCTTAACACGGTTTTCCTTTCGGGCCGACAGCTGTCGCATCGTTACCGAAGAATCGATCGTCGGGATCGGCACGCCGAGGTCGAGGGCGACCTGCGAAGTCCATTTGCCCGTGCCTTTCTGTCCGGCGGTGTCAAGGATCAGCTCAACGAGTGGTGTGCCGGTCTCTGAGTCTTTCTTACTCAAAACTGTCGCCGTAATGTCGATGAGAAACGAGTTTAGCTCGCCGTCGTCCCATTCGCGGAAAAGGGCGCTGATCTCAGGGCCGTTCATTCCATAGCCGTTCCTTAGAAGGTCATAGGCCTCGCAGATCAACTCCATCAGGCCGTACTCGATGCCATTGTGGACCATCTTGACAAAATGCCCGGCCGAGCTGTTGCCGACGTGTGCTGCACACGGCTCGCCGTTTACCTTTGCCGACGCGGCCTCGAAGATCGGACGAACGTGCTCGTATATCGCCGGGTTGCCGCCGATCATAATACTGGCACCATGGCGCGCTCCTTCTTCACCGCCAGACACCCCAACGCCGATGAACTCGATCCCTTTTTCCGTTAGATATTTCTCGCGACGCTCAGTGTCGGCGAAATGAGAATTACCCCCATCGATGATCATGTCGCCGAGCTGCAAATGAGGCAAAAGTTCCTCGATGACCGAGTCAACGGCAGGGCCGGCCGGTACGAGAAGCATGACGCGTCGTGGCAACGCCATGCCCGCTACAAACTCCGGAAGCGAACTCACGCCAGTCAGGTCAAACCCTTGCCGCTCGTCGAACAAGAGCTGGAGTTTCGCCGGGTCGCGATTGTAGCCTATCCCCGAGAACCCTTTTTCGCCTACGTTAAGAAGAAAGTTGCGCCCCATAGTACCGAGGCCGATCATTCCGAATTGTGCTTTATCCATAGTCTCCTCAAAAATTGGAATTGTGTCGGTGGTCTAGCAGAACCCTGTGCTCGACCCCCCGCGTAAAACGATGCCACCAGGGCCGGATATTAGTTATTACAAAAGCTGTTTTGCGATTATACGCGCCAAATGTCAGCTTTTACCACTCCGCCATCGTAGAGTTCTGGCATATCCACATAATTCCACCATGACCCCAACACCATCTGCGCGTAAGCCCATTGGCGGAGCTCAGATTCATCGATCCCAAAGGCCTCTGAAAACCGTCGAACTGCATCGATCAGAATGGCGTCAATGTTCGGGTCGGTTTCCTGCCACCAGTGATGGTTATTTAGAAACACGGCGATTTCGTAGCCAACGTGCCCGGTTATGCCTTTCGGATCGATCACGACAAATTCCGATCGATTCGAAGTAACAAGATTGCCGTGATGAAAATCACCGTGGAGATAAAAGCCCTCACCCTGCCCGCCCGACAATCTGTCGTAGATCTTTAGCGCCTTGGCGGCGTAGTGCTGAGGAAAATCTGTCGTTTTATACCGTCGGAGACCATCGAACCACTTATCGAGCGAAGTTATCGAATGTGGGCCATTCGGCTCGGGCCGCAGTACGGCTCGTAGGGCACCGATGGCCGGACCAATGGCATCCTGTTTTCTTGTATCAAAATGCGCGGCGAAATTCTCTCCGGGAAAGATCCGCTCCATGAGGATGGCTCTCTCGTGCGGCTCCACGCCGAGAAGCCGTACGCACCCAACACCCTCCCGATACCTCAAGTATTCGGCCTCTCCGAATATCTCGACCGGATCCCACGGCGGGGCTATCTTTACCACGACGGGCCCCCCGTCCGTCGTTGTCGCGGGCGCGACAAAGTTGAACTCCCCTGCAGCAAAAGGCTTCTCGACCCTGAGGTCCCAGTGATGTTCCAGCCTTTGGACCGTAGACTCCAGATTCTCGATCCATCGGGTGCCGGCCTCGCCGCAGCCCGCTGTTACGTGGGCCACCAAGCCCGCCGGCAGTGACTCTATAAAAGACTCTATAAAAGTTGAAGGCATGAAAGCTTGACGAGTTTACCTTCTCTGTCCGATTCTTATCAAATGAAAAGCCTTTCCGAGGTGGTTCGGCCGACCACACTTTTGATGCCCGGCAAACTCCGCGATCGGCTTGGGCTCGATCTTACGCTTGCCAGCGAGACGTTTCAGCATACCGGCAGTTTCAAGTTTCGTGCGGGTTACAACCTCGCCGCGAACGTGCCGAATGATGAGATCCTGACGGCGTCGTCCGGCAATTTCGGCCAGGCATTGGCGTATGCCTGCAAGCTGCTGGGCAAGAAATGCACGGTCGTGATGCCGCATAACTCCGCCGCTGTAAAGGTGAATGACGTTCGCGCCTATGGCGCCACGGTAGATCTGATCGATGTGACAGGGATAAGCCGCAGTGAGCGGCTTGCTCAGCTTGCGGCCGATGCTCCACGGGCCTATCTCGCCAGTGCGTACGATGACGCATATGTCATCGAGGGCAACGCTTCGCTTGGAGACGAGCTTGCCGAGATGAATTTCGATGCGGTCGTCGTTCCGGTTGGGGGCGGCGGGCTGGTCTCGGGCATTATCTCATCCTTTCGGCGGCGGGGTGCGCGTACTAAAATTCTCGGCGCGGAGCCGTCTCTCGCCAATGACGCTTCGCGTTCACTCGCCGCCGGCCAGCTCATAAAGAACGATCTTGAGCCACAGACGATCGCTGACGGTGCACGAACACTCTCGCTCGGAAACTTGAATTGGGAGATCATCAAAGACGGGATCGACGGAATCATCGATGTTCCGGACGAGACAACGGCCGAAGCTTTGCGCCTCCATTTTACCCTTGCAAACCTAAAATGCGAGCCGACCGGCGCATTGAGCTTAGGGGCGGTCCTTGCTGACCCGCAACGGTTCGCCGGCAAAAAGGTGTGCTTGGTCGTGACCGGCGGCAACGTCGACCCAGCCATCTATGCAAGCCTTCTGGGTGCACAAACCCGCGCATAAGCAAGGGCGATACACTCAAGTTGATAGAATCGCCCCTCCTTACGCGCGGGCTTGTGCATAAAACGCGCCGCTCCGCCTAGACCTTCCCGATCTCCTCAACAAACGTCACACGATTTATCTCGTGCAGCGTGGACATGCCTTGGAACACCTTCTTTACGGCCGATTCCCGGAGCGAAGACAATCCTTCCTTTTCAGCCTGGCGGCGGATCTCAGATCCCGGACGGCGCTCGATGATCATCTCGCGGATCGTGTCGGACATATCCAGCAGCTCATGTATCGCCGTACGCCCGCGATAGCCCGTATGGTTGCAGGCGTCGCAGCCTACGCTCCGGAAAAACACCTGGTCCGTACCCAGATCTTCTCGCCGCATTCCCGATTCAAGTAACTCCTCGTCAGACGGCGTATATGGCCGCTTGCACGTCGGGCAAAGCAGACGCACGAGCCGCTGTGCTAGAACGCAGTTAAGCGAAGACACAAAGTTATAAGGCTCGACGCCCATATTCAAAAAGCGGCCGATAACGTCAATAACGTTATTCGCGTGGACCGTGGTAAACACGA
>DATLNN010000228.1:0-10066 GCA_035536695.1 Pyrinomonadaceae bacterium
TGATCGAGGCGGTTCCCGGCGATCCGGCGACGGTGATCCTGGGCGAAACCGCAACGCAGGAGCAGATAGAGAACTTCCGCGCAAAACACGGCCTTGATCGGCCCGCTTTTTTCTTCTCTTATGACGGTGAGACGGGTTTCGTGTGGAATGGATTGGCCAACCGTTACGCCGATTATTGGACCGGCCTGCTCCAGGGTGACCTCGGCACGTCGTTCCAAACAAACCGTCCGGTTTCGGACATGATCTTCGAACGATATCCCTCGACCATCAAGCTGGCGATCGCAGCCATGTTGGTGGCCATCGGCATCGCGCTTCCGCTCGGCGTTCTGGCGGGCTCGCGAAAGAATACGTTTGTCGATAATCTGGCGTCGTTTTTTGCTCTGTTGGGTATCTCGCTGCCGACCTTTGTGATCGGGCCGTTTTTGGTTTACATTTTCGCGGTCCGGCTCGGCTGGTTTTCTCCGACCGGAAGCCTTTACCCCGAGGACATTATCCTGCCCGCTGTCACGCTCGGGGCCGCACTCTCGGCGATACTGACAAGAATGGTGCGCTCGAGCGTGATCGAAGAATTGGGCGAGGACTATGTGCGAACGGCCCGCGCGAAAGGCGTAAGCGAACGCCGCGTGCTATATAAACACGTACTAAAAAACGGCCTGATCCCGGTCGTGACCATTCTCGGCCTGCAGCTCGGCGTTCTTCTGGCCGGTGCTATCATTACCGAAAAGATCTTTAGCTGGCCCGGCCTCGGCCTGCTGCTCCTGGAAGACGGTATCGGAAAACGGGATTATCGATTGGTCCAGGGTTGTGTGCTTGTCATCAGCATCACTTTCATAATCGCGAATTCCCTGACGGATCTGGTGTACAGAAAGCTCGATCCGAGGATCAGACTTAGTTGATAACTAAAATCTAAAAGTGAATAGTGAAACTTCCTGACTTTTAGTATTTCACTTCGCATGGGAAGACTTGCCTACATCGGATTTGCTATTGCCGCCATATTTATTCTGGCCGCGATCTTTGCGCCTTTCATCGCGACACATGAGGTTACGGCACAAAATCTCGCTCTCCGTTATATTCCCCCCTCCGGCGAGCATTGGTTCGGCACCGACGGACTTGGCCGCGACGTCTTCTCACGGGTCGTGTACGGGGCGCGTATCTCGCTTGAGGTGGGCATCATTGTCGTGGTCGTTTCGGCGGTGGTCGGCACGGTCATCGGGGCGATCGCCGGATTCTATGGCGGGCTGCTGGACAAATTTCTGTCGGGTTACGTATTCAACGTTTTCCTCGCCTTTCCGGGCCTGCTGCTGGCGATCGCCCTGGTTGCATTTCTCGGTGCCGGACAAGGCAAACTGATCGCCGCCCTCTGCGTGATCGGATGGGTCGGCTATGCCCGCGTCATGCGGGGCCAGGTGCTGAAAGTTCGCGAATACGATTACGTACTCGCCGCCAGAGCTCTCGGGGCAAGCAACATGCGGATGCTCTTTACTCATATACTTCCAAACGCGGTCCAGCCATTGATCGTCCAGGCGTCGCTCGGCATGGCGGGCGCCGTGCTATCTGAGGCATCGCTTTCGTTTCTGGGGCTCGGAATACCGCCGCCCGCGCCCAGCTGGGGCACGATGATCGAAGAGGCCCGACAATTTTTTGCGAGTTCACCCCACGTTCTATTCTTTCCGGGTGTGGCTATCGCGTTAACGGTGCTGGCCTTCAACTTCATTGGTGATGGCCTTCGCCAGTATCTCGACCCCAAACAGCGAGCCAGATGACGTCCCAATATCCGAGGATATTTCCGCTTGGCGATTCGGCTTTGACGGTCGAGTTCGGCTCCGAGATATCGAAGCGGATGAACGAGCAGGCGATCGCTCTCAGCCGGCGTTTCGAGGAAAACATCTTTCCGGGGTTTATTGAGTCCGTGCCGGCTTATGCATCAACAACGGTTTTCTTTGATATTAAGACCGTTCGCCATCATTTTGCCGACACCGCCTCGGCGTTTGAGGCTGTCAGCGAGATCGCGCGAAATTTGATCTCGCAACCGGATGAAACAGCGGAGCCGCCGAACGGGCTGATAGAAATACCGGTAAGTTTCGACGCGGCCTCGGCGCTCGATCTCACCGCTGTGTCAGACACTACGGGTTTATCGCCCGAACATATTATCGATACCTTTTTAGAGAGAACCTATCGCGTATTCATGATCGGTTTTCTCCCGGGTTTTGCGTATATGGGCGAGGTTGCCAAGCGGATCGCCGTCCCGAGAAAAGATTCGCCGCGCCTACGGGTGCCAAAGGGCAGCGTCGGGATAGCCGGCCGGCAGACCGGCATTTACTCGCTCGAGTCGCCCGGCGGATGGCCGATCATCGGCCGAACGGATGTGGATATGTTTACTCCTCTGGCTGAGTCGCCCAGCCTGCTTAAACCGGGCGACGCAGTGAGATTTCTGCGTGCGAAATGAGCCTGCGAGTCCAGAAACCGGGAATTTTGACCACGATACAGGATCTCGGACGCACGGGCTATCGCCAGTTTGGCGTGAATCCTGGCGGCGCCATGGATATCGCGGCCGCGCGGATCATCAATATTCTTCTTGATAATGATGAGTGTTTAGCCACCATCGAGATGCATTTTCCGGCCCCGCAGTTTCTGTTCGAGAAAACCGCGATCTGCGCGATAGGCGGCGCTGACTTTGGGCCTGAGCTTGATGGACGTGAGATCGAAAACTGGCGGCCTTTCCTGGCGACGAAAGGCAGCACCTTGAAATTCACCGGTAAGAATTTTGGTCACCGAGCCTATCTAGCCCTTCGCGGCGGGTTTCGCATTGAGAAATGGCTCGGAAGCGCCGGAACGAATTTAGCCGCTCATATCGGCGGGGCCGGTGGCCGAAAACTCACGGCGGGAGATTCGATCCGTTTCGCGCGACAAGCCAGGCAGCAGGTAAATTTTTACGCGTCCGGCGCAGCCAGTTCCGTTTTGCCGTTTTACAGTCGATTCCCCACAGTTAGGTTTATCCCCGGCGCGGAATTTGCGAGCGTTCGCAAAAGAAGTCGCTCGCTGCTGACGAAACAAAATTTTTACATCTCGAACAACTCCAATCGAATGGGCTTTCGCCTTTCGGCCGAACCGATCATTTCATCGCGGCGAACGGAAATCGTTTCGTCAGCGGTGACTTTCGGTACGATACAACTGCTGCCGGATGGTCAGCTCATCGTCCTGATGGCTGACCACCAGACGACGGGCGGTTATCCGCGGATCGGGCATGTCATTTCGCGCGATCTGCCGCTGATCGCGCAGCTTGGGCCGGGTGACAAGGTGGCGTTCCATCAGATAGATCAGCTTGAAGCCGAACGCCTGGCCCTTGAATTCGAGCGTGAGTTGAGTTTTTTTCGTGTGGGTTGTAGATTTCAGGCGCTGGAATGGAACTAGCTATAGACATCAATTGCGATTTAGGCGAGGGCTACGCTAACGATGCCGAGCTGATGAGATATATCTCGTCGGCCAACATCGCCTGCGGCTACCACGCCGGTGACGCCGATACGATGAAGCGAACGGTTGATCTCGCTCTAGTGAATGGCGTCGCGATCGGGGCGCATCCGGGCTACCATGATCGCGAGTATTTCGGACGAAAGGCCATGAGTTTAACGGCGCCGCAGATACGCGACATCGTCACAACTCAGATCCATGACCTTGGGGAGATCGCCGAAGCCGCCGGTGCTCGTCTTGCACACGTTAAGCCGCACGGTGCCCTTTATAACCAAGCAGCCCGGGACCGGGAGATTGCGTCGGCCATCGCCGAGGCCGTGCTCGAATTTAACAGGAATTTGATTTTGTTCGGACTCTCCGGCAGCTTCTCGATCTCGGAGGCCGCGAAATTAGGTCTCCAGACCGCTTCCGAGGTCTTTGCCGACCGAACATACCAAACGGACGGCACGCTGACCCCGCGTACCGAGCCGAACGCGTTGATCAAGGATGCAGACGCGGCCATAACGCAGGTGCTCGACATGATCAAATATGGCCGCGTCAGGTCAGTCGAAGCGATAATGGTACCGATCACAGCCGACACCGTTTGCATCCACGGTGACGGCGAGAACGCCGTCGAATTCGCCATAGCAATACGCAACGAGCTGCGAAGTAACGCGATAGAGATCAGAAGCATTTGCTAGTGAAAGATCCCGAAATAAAAAAAGACACGAGGCTGGTACGCGGTTTGAGTTTGCTCGACGCGACGACGATCGTTGTCGGCTCGATGATCGGCAGCGGTATATTCATCGTCTCGGCGGAATCGGCCCGGCTTGTGGGTGCCCCCGGCTGGCTCTTGGTCGCGTGGCTGCTCGCAGGAACAATGACCATCTGCGGCGCCCTCTGTTTCGGCGAGCTTGCCGCTGCCATGCCCAAGGCTGGGGGCCCATATGTTTTCCTAACCGAGGCGTATGGCAAGCCGGTCGGATTTCTTTATGGCTGGTCCCAATTTCTTATAGTCCAAAGCGGCACAATAGCCGCGGTCGCGGTCGCGTTCGCAAATTTCACGGGCATTTTGATACCGCAGATCTCGGGGATGAACTACTTGATCGAACCCGTCGTGTTCGGCTCCTATGCCATCGGCCTTTCGACACAGCAGCTGCTGGCTATCGCGAGCATCGCGATACTGACGTACATAAACACTCGCGGACTCGAAGCGGGCAAATGGATCCAGAACGCTTTCACCTTTACAAAAACCGCTGCTCTGCTCGGCCTGGTCATCGTCGGATTGCTGTTCGGCTGGAACTCCGGTGGGGCCCTATTCTCGGCTGACCTATGGAATAGTGCCGCCAACGGGTGGACGCTCGAAAAGGCTCAGCCGGCCGCTGCGGCCTTGGGCCCGCTCGCATTCCTGGTCGTACTAGGCCGGGCGATGACAGGTCCGCTGTTCTCTCAGTCGGCCTGGGACAATGTCACATTCACCGGGGCCGAGGTCGAGAACCCCGGCCGTAACCTGCCGAGGGCGCTCATTATCGGCTGCGTTGTAGTCGTGGGCCTCTATGTGCTGGCGAATCTAGCCTATGTAGTGACCCTTTCGCTGCCAGACCTGCAAAACGCTCCGAACGGACGGGTCGCGACCGCCGTTATGGAACAGATATTCGGAGCTCCGGGCGTCGCTATGATCGCCCTTGCCCTGATGATCTCTACATTCGGCTGCAACAATGGGCTCATCCTCTCCGGCTCGCGCGTTTCCTACGCGATGGCCCGGGACGGATACCTGTTCGCACCGCTCGCGAGGACCAACGCCAGCCATGTTCCGGCAATGGCGCTCCTCGCCCAAGGCATCTGGGCCTCGTTCCTCGTGCTGCCGCGGACGGTCACTTACACCGAAGGGGGCACGGCCCCTGTCTTCGGAAATGTTTACACCCAGCTTCTCGAATACATCGTCTCGGTAGATCTTATCTCTGCGGCCCTGTCGGTAACCGCGGTCATTATCCTCCGGCGGAAAATGCCGGAATTGGAACGGCCCTACAGGACACTCGGCTACCCGCTGACGCCGGCGGTATTCCTGATCCTTTCGCTGTTTGTTACGCTCACGCTACTGTTCCTTGCGCCGACAACGGCCGGCATCGGCTATCTGCTGGCGCTCACTGGTATTCCGGTTTATTTCCTGTGGCGAAAAAGGCCGCCCGCTGCCAAGCCGACCGGTAGCGAGCCGCAAGCATAGACCGGCGGAACCCGCAAGTGATTTTTGGTAACCTTTTTCATCATGTCGCGCATCCAATCTGAAAGGCAGCTCAGGATTCGTCTGTAAACTATGGTTCGTCACCTCATCATCGTCCTGCTAATCATCGCTGCTTGCGGTTTTGCTGCGGCCCAGTCCGGCAGGCGTGTCACACCGCCCGCAACCCCTGCTCCGATAGCGTCCGATGATGGCACTCCGCGGTTTTCTGAATCGAAGCCTCGGTCCCGCCGCACTCGTGCCGAGCGGTTCCCCGGAGTTGCCTTGCCGGGAAATGGTCAGAGCAGTCAATCCGCCAATATTCCTGTCGTAAGTTCTGCTCCTGATGATGGAGAGGTGCTCAAGATCGAGACGAACCTTATCACCATCCCCGTTTCCGTTTTCGACAAGAACGGTCTATACATCCCCGGATTGCGCCAGAGCGAATTCAAGATTTTCGAGGACAACGTGGAACAGGAGATCGCCTATTTCGGCACGACGGACAAACCATTTACTGTCGCCCTAGTTCTGGACGTTAGCCCGTCCACCGCCTATAAGATCGACGAGATCCGCCGGGCAGCAACCGCGTTCGTTGACCAGCTCGGCCCTGACGACACGCTCATCGTTATCGAGTTCGATCACAGCGTCAATGTCCTGGCGAAAGCGACCAAGGACCGGCCTAAGATATACAAGGCGATCAGCAAGGCGGATTTTGGCGATGGGACCTCGCTGTATAATGCCGTGGATGAAGCTCTTCGCAAGCAGCTCGGCCCCATCCCGGGCAGAAAGGCGATGGTGCTGTTTACGGACGGGGTCGACACCACTTCGCGTAAGAACAGTTACGACAGCACTCTGAACTACGCCGAGGAATCGGATTCATTGATCTTTCCTATCTACTACAACACCTACTTCGACAATCGGCGCACGACGACATTTCCGTTTCCGGATATCTGGAATCCGATGGGCACGAATGCTGATGACTACGCCTTGGGGCGAAGATATCTTGAGGAACTTGCCGACGCCACCGGGGGCCGCGTCTTTCGTCCGGAATCGACGCCCGGGGGGCTGACCCGAGCCTTTGAGGGCATCGCGGAGGAACTCCGCCGCCAGTATAACGTCGGCTACGTCCCCACCTCTGAGGGGAAACGCGGCCAGGTGAAACAGATCCGCGTCCGCGTCGAACGACCCGGCCTCATCGTACGCGCTCGCGACAGCTATGTCGTAGGCTCGGCCCCCGTGCTTGCCCCGCAACCCTCACCAAGCCCTGTCAAACAGCTCTAGGGCCCTTAAAGCAAAACGGATCTGCAAAACTTGCAAAGGCACCCGGCGGGCGCCTTTATCCTCGCGAGAATGGTGATCCGAGAAGGACTCGAACCTTCGACCCAATGGTTAAAAGCCAGTTCATGGAGTTTATTTAATTACGTTTTAGCTGAAATAAGTAGGATTTCAATAGGTCAGAATATCAGTCTAGTTTATTTGACTTTTGTCCGGTTTGTCGGATTTGTTGCACTGAAAGTTGCAAAACAATTCGCGGTATTCCACGCGTCGCCTTCAATACAGTCAACTTTGAGCCCAGCACCTTCCGACGAACACGAAATCGGCCTTTCCTATCGCCTTTTGTTGGCTTTTGTATCATCTAGTCCGCGGCGGGGATGACTCGAGTCCGTATCTTCAAATGGTTTTTGGGGGCAATTACCGACCAATACCTGGTCGACTTATCAGAAGGAGCTTAAGGCCGCTCAGAGGAGCGCTGGAAAGGATGCGTGTACTCGTAGGCATAGCCCTTTGCGATAATCCAGCGATTGAACAGATTATCTTTTAGGAACAGGCAGCGCAGTAACCGGCCATATTTGTCACAGGCCGCGATCATCTATCATGAAATCTGTATCCTGCACAAAGTAATGCGACAGCAAGGAAGGCAGAAACCAGGCCGTAGGTAGCGGCTTCTCTGTAATAACCTAGATTGATCGGCACGATGATGACATAAATACCTAAGGCTATGCAGGCGAGAGCGGCGAGAAGGGCGATGAAGGTGTCGCCGTCTATCGCTTCGGATCACTGTTGCCGCTTCGCCTTCTACCTTCTGCGAGTAGATGGAGCTGGCGGCCGCTAGTAGCAGTATTAGAGATGCAACGGAGGACTTCCTGCTAAGCATTTTGGTGGTAAGGGGTCGGGCAAATAATATCACGCGCGCTAGAATGGCTGCATGTATGAAGTGGATCTACTAGCTTTAATAGCCATAAAAAACAGGCAACACCTTTAGGCATCACCTGTGGGAGTGAGGCGCCGGCCAATGGGGCAAACCTTGATCCGGACGCTTCCCGAATTCGGGCGATCAAAGATCTAGCCCGCATGGACTTACGATCTTAACGATGCCTTCTAAGATCGTCTGTATTCGATCATACACGCGAAATACCGCGTAGAGTCGGATCATTTCTTCCAGAACTTGCTTGGAATTCGATGCGTTGTTCTGTCTTTCGATTTCGGCAAATAGAGCTTCTCGATCAAAGCCAGGTGCATCAGGAGGCGTCTGCTTTAATAAAACGTCGGCGATGATCTGGCCCGCACGTCCGAACCTTTGCAGGGCCTCCAAGCTGGTAGGCGGGCTTTGGCGGCTTCTGTGTATCGAGCCATAGTTTCGCGGGAATAACGTACCTGCGCATCGATCTCCTTATCAAAGCGGCCCAAACCCCTTGGCGGGCGTTTGCCCATGAGCCAACAGCTTAATTTACCGCACTCACCTTCTTTCCCCGATCAATCCTAGAAAGGTGTCCGGGACGTCGGCGTCGGAGAAAACTACGTAGCGGAAAGAATTGTACGATGGAATTTGAAGACGTTGTTTTCTTCTCGCGGTATCGGTGCAGGTGCGGCCCGGCCCCTTTGGAATTATTTCTTTACCGGCCAGGCTCCGCCTATGATGAGACCGCCACATGGGCAACCAAGGAAAATAAGACTTGACGTAGCGAAAATTTTCGGTAATATGTTTACACATTAAACAAATTATTTGGAAAATCAGGATAAAGAGTGCCAATTCACGCCAGGGAACCGGATCAACCGGTGTTGGATGGGACGGAATCCGCCATCTTGTTTAAGTTTTTAACATATTGATCCATCATTGGCTAGAATAAGCCATTCGCCATGCGAAAGATAAACCCAAAAGATTTCACCCGTGCGACCCGTGGTACGTCGCGCGAGATAAATCGCCAGATCGTACTCACCCTGATCCGCACTCATCAGCCGGTATCTCGAGCAGATCTCGCGCGTCTAATGGAGACGAATCGTGCGAACATCACCCTGCTCGTGAACGAGCTGCTTGAAGAAAAACTAGTTCGCGAGGGCGCGCGTGGAAGCCTTCGCGTCCCGGGCCGCAAGCCCACCTTCCTTTACATAAACTCCGCCAAGGGCGTTGCTATTGGGTTGGATGTGCGAGCCTCTCGAACATATATGATGGTTACCGATTCCATCGGGAAACAGATCGGTGAGATAGTGAGCTTTGCGACAAGGTTCGAGCCCGCCGAGTTTGTTGCCTCGCTGGGTTGGCAAGTGCGAAAGGCATTGAGCGAGGTCGGCGTAAAGTCTTGTGACGGTATCGGGATAGTGTTTCCCGGCATGGTCGACCGCGAATCCGGCGTCGTAATTAACGCCCCGAAATTGGGCTGGAAATATGTCCCGCTGATCGAAATGCTGGAGAAGGAGTTCGAGGGAACCGAGATCCATCTCGAAAACTCAGGACGGGCATGTGCGTTATCTCAAATATGGTCGACGCGTGGCGATGTGCACGGGCGAAATGACAGTGTTTTTGTCAGCGTATCAGATGGCGTCGGCGTTGGCGTCGTGATAAACGGCGAATTGCTGCGCGGCAAGCATAACACTGCCGGCGAGTTCGGCCACATCCCTCTGAGCATCGACGGACCGCAGTGCTCGTGCGGTGCTCACGGATGTTGGGAAGCATATATATCAAATCTCGCAACCCTTTCGCGGTATTTTGGCAGGGATGTTTCACGGCGCCAGCCTGAGGCGATCGAAGCGATCGAATTTACCATTGAGGACTTGATAACGCGCGCTCGGGGCGGAGACAGTAAAGCGCTGACGGCACTGCACTCTGCGGCCCGATACCTGGGTCTCGGGCTGGCTTCGGTGATCAACGCTATCGACCCTTCGTTCGTCTACATCGGCGGTGAAATCACCGAGGCGTGGGATTTGATCGAATCGCAGGTCCGCGAGGCTATCAAAGAGAGGACGCTGACAAGAGAGTTGGGCAGGACCTCGATCCGCATCGTTCCAGCCGTCGAGCACCCGCGGCTGCGAGGCGCTATTGCCCTCGTAACGGCGCCCGCGTTTGCCGCCCCGAAGGTTGCGTAGATTTTGTGAACATAAGTTCCCACGGTGGCTTAAACACGT
>DATLNN010000229.1:0-8508 GCA_035536695.1 Pyrinomonadaceae bacterium
GACCGTCCTTCCGCCTCCTTTATCAATACGGTTTTTTCGAATTACCCGTTTCTGCGCGAGGTCGAGATAACGGTGCCCAGTGGAAACGTGGCCATCGCAGGTGCTTTCTCGGGCGTGCCGACAAACATTCCGCTTAACCAGTGGTTGCCGTTCCGCATCGTGCGCGGCTCGGGAGCGACCGGAACTTATGCGATCCGCGACAACACCCCTGTTTTTGTCGATTCGCGTGGAAATCCGCAGGGAACCGGCTGCATACCGGCGACCGGTGCGGGATGTACACGCGGAAACATCGCGGAAACCTTTGAGTTCAGGGCGGTCGACCGCAACCTGAAAACGCCTTATATACACCAATGGAATTTCGGCGTCCAATACGAGCTCGCCAAGAACCTTCTGGTCGAGGCTCGATATGTCGGCACAAAGGGAAAGAATCTGCTCGTTGCAACCGCGCTCAATCAGGGATTCGACCTTAACGACCCCAATACTCCGGATCATATCTATGAAAGATTTAACCAGGCGTACGTCGCGGTGGGTTCGCCAAACGGCGCCCTGAACGCGGGAACTACGGCCCGAGCACGCGGAACGGGCCGGGCTTTCGGATTCCTCAACACGGTAACCGGCCAGACCGATCTGAATCTGTCGGCGGCGAACGGAACCTATATTAACTTCGAAGCACGCGTTCCGATACTCGGCTTCAACGTTCCCGAGGCCTTGTTGCTCCAGTCGCGGGGTGCCTCAGACTACCACGGCGCGCAGTTCAGCCTCACCAAACGCCTTTCTCGCGGGCTCCAGTTCAATGTCGCCTACACGTTCTCGAAGTCGATCGACACTATGTCGACCGACCCCGGCAGCACCGCTGGAAGCGGCAAGCCGGATGTCCCGAACAGCGGATTTATCGCCCAGGGCGACGCACGCAATCTCGAAAATAACCGGGGCCTTTCGGATTTTGACCGGGCACATCGCTTCTCGACAAACTTTGTTTGGGAGATACCGTCCGGTAGTTCGAATAGCCGTTTTCTGACCGGCTGGTCAGTATCCGGGTTTATCCAGGTCCAGTCCGGCTCGCCCTTCACGGTATTCGCATCTGAGCCGGAGATCGCCAACGTAAGTCAGCTAAACGACCTGGCCCGCGGATCGGGAGGTATATACCGCCCAGGCTTCGGACGGCCGAATATAAATTGCTCCGCATCCGACGCGGTCTCTAACGCCAGTACGAGCAATCTTTCAGTCATCAACCAGGACTGCTTCAGCTCGCCTCTGGGCGGTTTTGGCAACCTCGCGCGCAACGCTTTTCGCGGCCCACTGCAGAAGCGTTTCGATCTTAGCTTCGTCAAGAACACAAAGATCAATGACCGCATGAGCTTTGAGCTTGGCTTCGACCTGTTCAACGTATTTAACACGGTCAACTTTGCCAACCCGAACAGCGATCTGCAGGATTCGGTGGATTTCGGAACCATCACCAACACGGTGGGCGGGCCAAGGGTCGGACAGTTCAGGGCGAAGTTTAGGTTTTAGAAGAAATAGATTTGTGGGTGAGCATAAGAAAGGTTCGTCACGAGCCATTCCTTTCTCTCATCACCCAAAACCCTATTTCCAAGAACGCATTTTTGGATTAACGTTTTCTTAACACGAAGGGCGTATTCTAGAACGGAAGGGTCATGATGAAGATATTGATCGCGAACGATGGTTCTGAGTTTGGTGAAGCTGCGGTGAGGTTCGCAGCTGATCTTGTCGGCAGAGACACCGCTGAATTTAAGATCGTGTCGGTTATCGAACCGGCCGCCGGTACGGAACTCGAAATGGTTGTTGAGTCGACGGAAGAAATAATCGACGCTGAAACCCCGCGTATCTCGAAGCTGAAAGAGTAGTGAAAGCATCGGCTGAGACCTTGAATCAATTAGGGGAAAACGTGATCTCACACGAAGTGTTGGCCGGGCCTGCGGCACGACGAATTGTCGAGGCGGCCGAAGAATGGAAAGCGGACCTTATAGTCATGGGAACGCATGGACGTACCTTCTGGTCGCGGGCTTTGCTTGGCTCCGTTTCCGACCCCGTAGCCCATCATGCAAACTGCTCCGTTCTTATAGTTCGAAAATAGGAAAGGCCCGCGTTTAGGCGAGCCCCTTTTTTCAATTTTATGGACGGACTATTTCGTAGCCGTTGTCACCTTTTCCTTCGGATCAAACGGATTGGCCATGTATTTCTTCACCGCTTCCTGGGCGTTGTCGTAGTTGTCGCCAAGGGCCTCGGCGCGTTTGTAGGCGGCGACAGCGCGGGTGCGGTCGCCTTTGGCGTCGTACGCGTTGCCCATTTTTATGTTCGACCAGACGGAGAGCCACGGCGGATTGAGGTTGCCGGCAAGCGACGCTTTCATATTGTCGATCGCAAGATCGTAGTTTCGCTGGTCGAGGAAAAGCAGCCCGAGGTGGTAATAGATCCAAGAATTTGACCGGTCAAGTTTCAGAGCGGCCTCGAACTGCTGCTGCGCCTCGACATAATTGCCCTCTTTGAACTGTTCGATGCCCCGCCGAGCGATCGACGAAACCCGCAGTTCGGGCGAAATGCGCAGGATCTTGTAATTCGGATCGATGACAATGCCGATGGGTTTGCCGGTCGATTCGATATTGAAATCGGCGCTTGAGTCATCGACCTGTATCGTCACGGTCTGCAGCCCCTGATCACCCTCGGACCGAAGCTGGACCTCGAGCGGGAGGCGCAGATTGTCGTAGTTCTGCTTGACGGTCCCGCGCGTGACAAATTTGCCGGCCCGCGTGCGAATGATCAGATAATCGCTGGTAAATTCCGGCACGCCGGTGCTTTCAACCCAGCGGGCAAAGAAGTATCGCATTGGCTCGCCGGCTATACGCGAGGTCAGCTTCTCAAAATCGTCGATCGACGCCGCTTTACCGCGGTATTCCTGCAAAAATGTCCGCAGAAGCTGGTCAAACTTTTGAGCGCCCAGCGTGTCGCGGAGCAGCTTGTAAACAAAGGCACCCTTTGCATACATGATGTACTGGTAGCCGGTGCTCTGATCGTCGAGGTTTGACGGGGCGCGAAGGACCGACGCTGTCTGCTCGAACGTAAGCGACTTCTCGAGCAGTTCGCGCCGCATGGCGTCAAGCTTCGCGCCGTCTAGCTCCGATTCGCGCAAGCTGAACGCGCTGTACTCCGCCAATCCCTGCGAGAGCCAGGCGTCGTCAAATGATTTGAGACCGACGGTCAGGCCCCACCATTGATAGGCCGCCTCACGCTGCAGCCGCGAGGTGGTAATCTCTCGTCCCTCTTCGAACTGGCGGTTGCCGATGAACAGCATGCCGAGCGACGAGTAAAAATCAAGGCTCTCGTCGTCGATCTGCACGACGATAAGCTTTTTACCGCTGTCAGCCGGGCCAAAGCGTTTCGAATAGTCATCGAGTGCCTTGCCAAGTGTTTCCCCGTAAGATGTGATCTGGGCGTCGCTGCCCGGTTTCACGTAAAACTGCAGCTCGATGTCCTTTATGCGCATCGTCCGCGGCGTGTATCGGCCGTAGGCGAAGTTTCCGGGCAAGCCGGGTTTGGACTGAACAAAGCGATATTTGCCGCCCGTGTTTGCGGCCGGTGCGTCGCTGTATCCAACCACCTGATAACCCGCCGGCACCGTCAGGCTGATGTCCGACGTGGCGCGGTCGGCCGCGTAATCGTGAAACGGGAACCACCGAGCCGCATACATCAAGTAGCCGAGATTGTCGCCGACAAAGGCCAACCTCTTGTTCAGAAGCGGCCCGCCGGCCGGCCCGTCCAGCAGGCCGCTGTATTTGAACCTGAGCACTAGCTGGGTGCCCTTGGTCACGTTCTCGCCGAGATCGATCCGCACATGCGGGCCGAGATCCGAGCTATTTGATTGGTCCTGAACGAACGTGACCAGATTGGCGGACGACGCGGGTGAAACTGGCTTCGCACCCGGCCTTCCGCTCGGGGCGGCGCCCATGGTCTGCCCGGCGCCCAGCCGAGTTATCGAATCAACTTTAAGCGAGCCGTTGAGCTCGAACGAAACTGACCGCGTATCCTCTTGCGGCGTAAGCGCGACGTCAACGGTCGCGGTCAAACGCCGCTCTGCCGGGGCCAGAGAGACGTCCATCACATAATTCGTAACATCGAACGGCGTGCGTTTTATCGCCTGGGCAAAAATTGGGAGCGAGATCAGTGTCGAAAAAACAGTGATCTTAAATCCGGCCGAAATAAACTTTGTCATTCTCTTCTTCAAAAAAGTCCTATTAAATATGCTCTCTTTTGATGTTCGCGCTGGTAAATACGTTTACCACTGGGCAGCCTACGTAAGAAAATCGACCGACACGACCTTTTCGGCGATATTCCGGCCCATCGCGGCGACCTCCTGATGCTTTGGATGCACGGTATACTCGTCAAGCGCCGCCTCGTCCGCAAAGCGAATTACGAGGCCCGTATCGAACGAACGCTCAAGACCCAGGATATCCTGGCCCACTTCGAGACCGAGCATGTTATCGACAAGCCCGTCGAGGGCCGCGAGGCGCGTGCGGTGTTCGCTGCGGGCGGCGTCATCTGTTTCGGGCCGGTATTTCCAGCAAACAATGTGAACAAGCATAGAGTCTAGTTCGGTGAACCCGAGTTAAGGTCGCCCTGCTCCGCCCAACGCCTGGTCACCTCGTGTCTGAAGTCGAAAGTTTTCTCGAGTTTACCGGAGAATAAGAGGTTAATCGCTAATTCGCCAAGCCGGCCAAGCGGCGGCGAATACTCGATAACATCTCGCAGGATCGAACCCGCGTCGTGCGGTTCCACAAGATGTCGATGTCGCCAGTATTTCCACGGTCCCTCGACCTGTATGTCCTCAAACACGTGCGGCGGGTCATAACAAGTATGTTCTGCAACCCACCGCTCGCGTATAGGGCCAAGTATCCTGACTTTGAAAATGGCCCGCGAACCGATCTGGCTTATTTCGGCCCCTTGAATTATCTCGATGTCCTCCCACGGGGGTATCAATCTCTCGAACGCATCCGGCAGTTCATGAAAAGCAAACACTCGCTCGGGAGTGGCCTTTATTACGCTCGCTTTGACGAATTTCATTAGGCGAGTACCATAGCACACATCGAAAGCCGCTTGCCGTGGCAGCCTATGACATCAATTGACGACGCTACGCCCACTGCGACCGACCGAGTATCCAAATCGAAGATCTGGCAGGTTATCGGCGCCTCATCTGTCGGGACCATGATCGAATGGTACGATTTTTACATTTTCGGCAGCCTAGCACCTGTCATCGCCCCTCTCTTCTACCCGCCCGAGGACCAGACTTTCGCATACATTGCGTATCTCGCGACTTTTGCGGTCGGATTTGTCGTGCGCCCCTTTGGGGCTCTGTTCTTTGGCAGGATCGGCGACATTGTGGGGCGAAAGTACGCTTTTTTGGTGACGCTCCTGATCATGGGCGGTGCGACGGCGGTCATTGGGTTTTTGCCGACTTACGCCCAGATCGGCGTTGCCGCCCCGATAATCTTATTGGTCATCCGGGTTCTGCAGGGCCTCGCGCTAGGCGGGGAATACGGCGGCGCGGCGGTCTATGTCGCGGAGCATGTCCCGGACGAACGCCGTGGATTCTACACGTCGTTTATCCAGATCACCGCGACGCTCGGCCTCTTTTTGTCGCTGGCGGTCATTCTGCTCGTGCAGAACACGATGAGCGCCGATCAATTCGCCGGACGAACTGAGGCGATGGGCGGCTGGCGAATACCGTTCCTCATCTCGATCTTCCTCGTCGGCATCTCGCTCTACATCCGCCTGAGGATGAAGGAATCGCCTATTTTTGAGAATCTGAAATCCGCCGGCATGACCTCGACCAATCCCCTCGTCGAGGCATTCACTAAATGGCAGAATCTCAAGATCGTACTCATCTCTCTATTTGGTGCAACCGCCGGCCAGGGCGTCGTCTGGTATACGGGCCAGTTTTACGCGCTCTTTTATCTGCAGTCGATACTGAACGTAAACGCAACCTCGGCAAATTACATCGTCGCCATCGCCTTGCTGCTCGGTATGCCGTTCTTTGTGGTCTTTGGCGCGCTCTCAGACCGGCTGGGCCGCAAATGGATAATCATGGCAGGCTGCCTGCTGGCTTTGATCAGCTATTTACCCATCTACAAGGCGATGCAATCTGCGGCGGGATCGAACGTTGTTACCGCAACTTCGCAAAAGAACCCCGTCACCGGTGCTATTTCGCTAACACCGCAGTCGGTCGATAACGCAGGAAACATTACGCCGGCAGCAAGGGTCCTGCCATACACGTCTCTCGCCGACCTAACCTCGAATCCCACAGCGTGGGCGCTCATCCTGCTTGTTTTCATCCAGGTAATATGGGTCACCATGGTATACGGCCCTATCGCCGCTTATCTGGTCGAGGCCTTTCCCGCCAAAATACGCTATACAGCTCTCTCGCTGCCATATCACATCGGCAACGGCGTATTCGGCGGCCTGCTGCCGCTCATCGGACTGTCGGTCATCGCCCAGACCGGTAATATCTACGCGGGGCTGTACTATCCGATGATCGTGGCGGCTATCACCCTCGTCATCGGGTCGATCTTCCTGAAAGAAACGCGCGGGCACAGGATTTGGGCGGAAGTTGCGGGCAAGTAAGCAGTTACCGGTGGGCTCATTCAGCCGAAACCCCCATTCCGCGGAAGCATTTCCAGCTGCCGTCCGCTAACTTCTTGTACACGATGAGAACTCTGCCTCGAACGTGCAGCGGCGAACCACCCGGCGATAAGATAAACGAGCCCGTGTACGGACGCCACTCGACTGCCCAGCCACGATCCAGAAAGATCAATTCCTTGTACTCCGGGACGTAACTCAACACCTTGAAAATGTTCGCCGTGTAGCGTTCGTTGCTCTCACGGATAGCTTGCTTGCCGACTTCTGCCGGCGGGACTGGGCCGATACGCACGGCGTCATCGGTCCATAGTTCCGTAAGGGCAACGAGATCTCGCGACAATGTAGCTGCGATGTCCTGCCGGCGGGCTTTCTCGAGGCCAGCGAGGTCCGCACCGCGACCCCGGCTGACGCTTGCCGCTGCCGCGACCGGTCCCTGAACCACGTTCCGTGCCAACGGGGCTGTGAACGTCGCGCCATCCATCCGGCGAAAGCATTTCCAGCTGCCGTTCGGCATCTTCTTCAAGACCATCAGCCTCGTGCCACGAACCTGCTTCACCTCACCACCCTGCGACTCGACATACGAACCAGTGACGTAGCCCCACTCGACCGCCCAGCCGTTGAGTATCGTCAGGTCCTTGGTTTCCGGGACGTAACTCAGCACCTTGACACCTCGGAGAGCGGACCAGCGTTCGTTGCTCTCCCGGATGGCTTTCTTGCCGATCTCCACTCGGCCCGGGCTGAGGCGCACAGCATCATCCGTAAACAGATCCGTCAGCGCATGAGGATCTCGAGACAGAGTAGCGGCAATAGCCTGCTGGCGGAGCTTCTCAATGCCGGCTAGATCTTGCGCCTTTTTATCGGTTGTGGTTGTCTGAGCAAAAACCGGGTGGTTAACTTTAGTCGCCCATATCATCAGACTTATAAGAAAGAATAGGACTCTCAACTTGGCCATCTTGCCTCCATAGTTCGAAGCGGCGAATAGCTCCAGTTGTTACGCCGCTGCACACAACCGCCAACAAGTACATCAGCTTTCGCCGGACGTTCCGTCAGTCGGTTCTAAAGACGAGACCTTTCCATCTAGCAGCCGCCAAACCTTGTCCAAGTGTCTTTCTTCGACACGAATGCTGCCGACGGAAAGCCGCAGGGTAAACTCACCGTTGAGTTTTGTGTGTGAAAGGTAGGCTTCACCTGAAGCGTTGATCTCGTTCATTATCCGCTCGTTGAGAGCATCGAGGTCCTTGACGCCGTCCGGGTGAGCACGAAAACAAACAAGCGCGAACGGCACCGGGGCAAGCATCTCCCAGTTTTCGCTTTCTTCGACCCATGAAGCGAACAGTCGCGCGAGCCGGCAGTGCTCGCGAATCCGGTCGACGAGTCCCTCGCGGCCAAAGTAGCGGATCACAAACCAGAGCTTCAACGCACGAAATCGCCTGCCCAACTGGATACCATAATCCATACCGTTCTTAACGGTTCGTTCATCGCTGGTCTTTAGATACTCCGCCACCAGCGAGAACGCGTCTTTCAAAATGCTCAGGTCCTTGCAATACAACACCGACAGATCGAACGGCGTGAACAGCCATTTGTGCGGATTTACCACGATCGAATCGGCCCGTTCCCACCCTTTGAAGTGGTGACGCGCTTCGGGCACGATGGCCGCCGAACCCGCGTACGCCGCGTCGACGTGGAGCCAAATACCGTATTTCTCGCAAATGTCCGCCACCGCGTCTACGGGATCGACACTCGAGGTTGACGTTGTCCCGATCGTCGGGATCACGCAAATGGGCAGATAACCGTTCTCGATGTCGTTGTCTATTGCCTCGGTTAGCCTTTCCGCGATCATCTCAAACCTATCGTTGCACC
>DATLNN010000230.1:0-2821 GCA_035536695.1 Pyrinomonadaceae bacterium
GCTTGTGAAACGCGGGCAGTTCAACAGTGCCGTATAAGGAGTGGGTCACCGGCGGCGATGTGGCGTCTGAGGACGAGGTCGGTACGGGGGAAGGCGCTGTCATCCGTGACGGCTTAAAAAAAATAGCTGTGTACCGGGACAACAACGGCAAGATGCATAAGCGCTCCGCGGTTTGCACCCATATGGGCTTTATTGTCGGATTTAATGCTCTGGAGAAGACGTGGGATTGCCCATGTCACGGTTCGCGTTTCAGCGCCCTCGGCGAACCGATAAACTCACCGGCGATCAGACCCCTCGAAATGTTGCGAGAAGAAGAATAAGGTCGCGGCGTGCGGCGGCAGACCTACAGCCCACTGCCGCCTAGAACGTAGATAACAAACAAAATGCCCTCCGCAGCGGCCACCCTGGTATAAAATAGATAATGGTGGCCAGGGACGGGGTCGAACCGCCGACACGCGGATTTTCAGTCCGCTGCTCTACCAACTGAGCTACCTGGCCGCGTTTCACAGAAGCTCCGTGAGGCCACGCGAATTTGTAAGTTTAAAGAACGGGCTTGGGTCTGTCAAATCCGGGCCATGAGGCCGATTTTTCGGATGTGTGAGAAGTCTCGCCCGGGTGTGGAGCATAAACAGAACTCGATCGTGCGGCGAAACGCGTAACCGGATGCTACACTTTTCCATTGACAAAGTGTCTAATAAGGCATAAAGTATGGATTAGTGACTGTCCGCCTAATTCAGTCACTTTGATAAACCTACCCGTGCCGGTTTGATCGCCGTCGCTGACCCCCAGGGACGCAACAATCAAGCCGGCACAGCTATTTTAAAAACACCAAATCCCTATGAGCCGAGTGTTTAGCGTTGTTTTCTTGGCGGTGTCGATCGTCGTTGTCGCTGCATGCGGCGGTTCCGCCCCGCCAAATTCGACCGCGGCAACCAATGTTGATAACCGCCCGCCCGCTAATGGCGAAGTGAAACTGGACCCAGCAAACATGCCGCCCGGCCTCTCCGGAAGTCCCGTTCCTATGACCGGCAACATCCCCGGCATCATGGCCAATGGAACGACGTTACCGAAACCCACGACGCCTATACCCGGCATCCCAAGTGAATCCGAGCTAAAAAAGAAAAAGAAACCAGGCACCACACCTACACCGGGCATCCCCGATGAAGAAACCATCCGCAAGGCGATGGGCTACCGGCCGCGAAACGCAAACGCTAACCGAAAACCCTGATATTTACACGACTGCTGCTTCCGTCTTTGCAAATCCCAGCTCGCTCTTAACATCAGCCTCGATACGTTCGAGGAGGTCGGGGTTTGTTTTGAGCATGTTTTTGACGTTGTCACGACCCTGGCCGAGGCGCTCGCCCTTGAACGAGAACCAGGCACCGCTCTTTTCTACGATGTTGTGATTGACGGCCAGATCCAGCAGATCGCCTTCACGCGAGATGCCCTCGCCGTACATGATGTCGAACTCCGATTCGCGAAAAGGTGGGGCGCATTTGTTTTTGACCACTTTCACGCGGGTACGGTTGCCGACGACCCGGTCACCCTCCTTGATCGCCCCGATCCGCCGAATATCCAGACGAAGGCTGGCATAGAATTTTAATGCCTTTCCGCCGGTCGTCGTTTCGGGTGAGCCGAAAAACACGCCGATCTTTTCGCGGAGCTGGTTAATGAAAATAAAGCAGGTATTTGAGCTCGACACGATCGCCGTGATCTTTCTGAGCGCCTGCGACATCAGCCTGGCCTGCAGCCCCGGCAGCGAATCGCCCATTTCACCGTCCAGCTCCGCACGCGGCACCAGCGCCGCGACCGAATCGATGACGATGACGTCGACGCTGTTCGATCTGACGAGCGTTTCGGCGATCTCGAGCGCCTGCTCGCCCGAATCCGGCTGTGAAATGAGCATGTCGTCGATGTTGACGCCGAGTTTCGTGGCATATTCCGGGTCCATCGCGTGCTCGGCGTCAATGTACGCGCAAACGCCGCCGGTCCTTTGCGCCGACGCTACCACCGTCAGTGCCAGTGTTGTCTTACCCGAGCTTTCCGGCCCGTAAACCTCGACGATGCGCCCGCGCGGGAACCCGCCGACCCCGATCGCCGCGTCAAGGCTGAGACAATTGGTTGAAATGGCCCCGATGTCCTGATGCGGCCTTTCGCCGAGCCGCATTATCGATCCCTTGCCAAACTTTTTCTCGATCTGCAGCAAAGCAGACTCGATAGCTTTTCCTTTGTCCAAGCTCATATGATTTAGTTCTCCAAAATTCAGGCTCTTGTTCGGTCAACCGACAGCTAGATTATACACAAAAACAGCGAGAATGCAATAGTGTTGCATGCGTGCAAACAGTCCGCCGGCTCTTCTCAAAACTCTGTGATCGGATTTAACGGGTGAGCCAAGTTTAGACGAAGACCTGAGAAATTTCAAGGCACTCCTGAAAAGGCGAAGCGTCGCAGAGATAAGACACGTGCTTTTACACGCAACGCACGATATGATGAGGCGGCGACTTCGCGCTCTTACACACGCCGAGGCCGATATTTGAAAATCGAAGAATTTTCTCTTCCGACACAAGCGTAGTCGTATTCCGGACTCACCCAGAAATGTGAATCTGTGGCCGTATCGCGTGCTACCGACGAGACCCCGAGAATCGCAAAAAAACGTTGGGACAGTTGGGACAGTGGGACAAGACCTGGCGGCTGGCGGTAACCTGTGTCATACCATACACTTAGGGGCATTCTGCGGTGGAAAAGCGATATTAAGGATTATTAAGGATTATTAAAGTTTAATAAGCTTTATTAAAACTTAATAAGATCGGCCTCGGATAGC